>JAUZQA010000070.1 GCA_030705665.1 Bacillota bacterium | reverse complement strand
TGTTGCGTTAATTTTATTGATCAAGCTTTGGTAATCCTTACCGTATTTATCATACAAAGGTTGAGCCGTTTTTTGCCATGACTTAATGTCGGAAATTTTAGTAATGGTGTTTCCGTTTGCCTTCGCAGCATCTAATGCTTGTTTTTCTAATTTAGCCCACTCCGTACGTTCTACCTTTTGTGAGTTAATGGCAGCTTGTTTAACGATTTTTTGGTCAGCTGCTGATAATTTAGCCCATGTTTTAGAACTTCCTAATAGAACTTCTGGAGTTCTAGTATGTTCATCTAATGTTAAGTATTTTGCTGCTTTATAATGGTTAGTAGTATAATAACTTGGTAGGTTATTTTCTGCACCATCAATAACATGTGTTTGTAATGCATTGTAAACATCCGCATAGTTCATTGGTGTAGCAGAAGCACCAAATCCGTTTACTAAGTCAACAAAGATATTCGATTGTTGAACACGGATTTTTAAGCCTTTTAAGTCGGCTGGTTTAGTGACAGCGTGTTGTGAATTGTAGAAACTGCGTGCTCCTGAATCATAATAAGTTAATCCAACCATATTTGCGCTTTTTAATCCATCTAATATTTCATTTCCTACTGATCCATTTAACGTATCCCACATTTGGTTGGAACTAGTGAATAGATAAGGAAGGCTCAATACGTTCATTTCTTTGTCAAATTGTCCAAGGGGAGCTGAGTTGATCCGGCCAAAGTCGATGGCACCTGCTTGGATTTGTTGAATGGCTGAGTTTTCATCGCCTAATTGTGCTGCCGGATAAACTTTAATTGTGATTCTACCATTTGTTTTATCGCTAACTTCTTTAGCGAAAGCGTTATCTCCGAGAACAGTTGGATAAGTAGCTGGCTGATTATCAGCTAACCTAAGTGTCATTTTGGGACCGCTTGCAGAATTGGAAGTACTTTTCTTTGCGTTGTTGTCTGATGAAGAATTTGATGAAGAACATCCTGTTAATGCTAATCCTAATACTGCAATTGAACCTACAACAGCTATCCCTAGTTTTTTACTACTCTTCATTATTTTCCCTCCAGTTGTAATCGGTTTCATATAATAAGATTAAACAGCTATATAACAACGTTGTTATTTTAGATTATAGACTAGGAAAACTATTTTATCAATGCTTTTTTTACTATTTAAAAATTCTTTGAAAACCTTTACAATATAGTAAATAGTAGATAATCAATCGATTAGGGGTAGGGATTATGAGTGTAACGATTAAAGATATTGCGTCTCTCGCTGGTGTTAGTTATTCCACTGTGTCAAAGGCGTTAAATGACAGTCCACTGGTAAAAGAAAAGACAAAAAGAAAAATCTTTCGTATTGCCGATCAGCTAGGCTATGTGCCCAATTTTGCCGCAAAAAGTCTTGTATCCAAAAAAAGTAATACCATTGGCCTACTATGGCCAACTGTTGAGCGCACAGCAGTGTCAACCCTAGCTACACATATTAATAATGAACTCGAAAAACATTCCTATTCTATGATTTTGTCGATTAATGAAATGGATTCGGCTATCCAGCTTTTTAATAGGTTAAAAGTTGATGGAATTCTAGTATTTGAGGAGAACCATGCCAATCATATAGCCATTCGACCATCCAGCATACCGATCATCTGCTATGGGGAATCCGGGAACAGTGAGATCCCTTACATCGATGTCGATCGAAAAAATGCGATTTTTATGGCTGTTGAGCATCTTTATTCACTTGGGCATCGAAGAATTGCCTATATCGGGGACTCTGCACAAAGAATTCAAAAGGAAAAATACATTGGATTTACTGAAGGGGTTATGAAACATGGATTACAGTCCCATCCAGATATGGTCATAAGCACTAACGGTCTGGGGTGGCAAAACGGATATATGGCAACAAAAAAGCTATTGGCTTCATCGTTCCAGCCAACGGCGATTGTTAGTGCTAGTTATGAACTAACGATTGGGGCTATCCGCGCCATTAAAGAGGCCCGTCTTTCAGTCCCAAAGGATATCTCATTAATTAGTTATGATAACATTCCGCAGATGGCTGATTTAGAAGTGGCGATGACAACGGTGGGCGCACCTATAGAAAAGATTGCTAAAAGTATTGTGCATTACCTTTTAGAACAAATTGACAAAAGTAACGATGGGTTTTCCTCTATCCCTCCACTTGAATCAGAATTAGTCATTCGGGAATCTTGTTGTCCGCCAAAAGATTCTGAATAACTCGTCAAAAAATTCAATAAAAAAATCCCTTTCAATAAATGATGGAGGGATTTTTTTATTCCATTTATTTTACAACGTTTAAAATTTTTGGGAGTTTTAACATTTTTCAATTCATGCATATTACATCAGCTTACCTCAAATTCAAGTTGGTTCTCTAAGTCCTCATCCAGCCATAATTCTTTAACCCTTATATTGGATGGCATTAATGGATGATGCTGAATAAGATGGACTGTATTTTTAACTCGGTCCTTAAGTGGTCCATCAGCCTCTAACCATTCCTTAACATTACCCGCAGTAAATTCTGTCATAGTATTTTTAAATAGATAGTCCAAAGTTTGAATTTTCTCTTGCAACCCTTTATTTCCAAGCATTTTTGCAAGGGTGGCCCTTTTTTTCTGTTGATCCTTAATTGAGGCAACTACTACAATTTTTTCCACATTTTCCTGGTAAACTGCAATTAAGATATCTCTCATTAAATCATCAAATGGTTGAGAAATAAATGGTTGGTAGCATTGTAAGAATACAATATTTTCATTATTTAACATGTTATTGAAAGTTTCTTGCTTTTGTTCGATTCCAATCAAAAATAGCATTTTTTTCTTTTTTTCTAAATTCATCACATTCACTCCTCCATTGATGATTTGGATTTAGCTAATGCCGCATTATGATAATTGACTTTGCAAATCGGCTGAGAGCTTAAAAACCATAACTCGTTCCCCTGTTTGGGTACTAATATCCGTGTGAAAGTTGACCACTTCTTGGCCAGTTATTGTTAAGACTATTTCCTTTAAATCCTCTAAGCCAGATTCCACCAGACTGTTACGGACTTCTTTGACAGATAATAATCCTTCTTTGTCTTGGCATAGGGCATATTCAGCCGGAGTTAGGATGCCTTGTAAAATAACAATAATCATATCACGCAGGATATCTGATTTTACAGACACTGAGCCGCGTCCCAAATAATTTTTCTCCCAATGTGTTAAAGCTTTACTAATTTCAGCTTCAAGAGTTCCTTTTGATTTAACCAACATGATTTTATATTCTTCTCCTTTGAAATGGTTATGACCAGTTTTCCCAGTTTCCTTCCGGGCCAATCGAAGCAAGACGAACCCATCCGTTTTTCACTTTTTGCTGGAATGCAGGTACAGTATCCAACAACCGTTTAACATGTTCCTTTGGTGCTTGGATCACAACCAGCAACCGTAACGGGGCATGATAGGCCTCATGATCTGATTGCATTACGGACTGCCAAGGAAGACCGGGCAGTAAATCGCTGGCGTTTCCCTGCATAACTCCGATACCTGCAGATACAGTTTGAGTTGCTTTATTCCCACTGCCATAGTAATGAGGAGCAACAGTCGATGCATAATATTGCAAGTTAATCCATTGGGCTACCGTAGCAGGTCCATTAATGATGTTTGATAATAAAATCCCGTTCTTATCCTTTCTCCAGCTATAATTTTGAAGAAAAACTCTCCCTTCCAAATTACAATCTTGGCTAAGCCTGCGTTCACCAATGATAAAAGCTGCATTGCGAGCCAAGCCCCACTCGGGCCGAATTTCACTCCAATCTTCTGCCAAAAGTTGTGCTGCTCTTTTTGGATCTTGTGAAAACGGGCGGTGATTCGGTAATTGCTTAACTCTCTCACTATTTGCCTGTTCACTAACCTTTAGCAGTACGTCTTTGATCACATCGAACGCCTCATTTGCGGGTTTCGAAAGTTCAGGCACATAAACCCAGTGCAATTCATCAAGTGTCGTTACATGTTCGGCAGCAGCAAAAACTGTTTCCTCTGGAATGAAAATTCCCTCTGCAGAAAGTGCCGTTCTCACCCTAGGAAGATTACATAATGATGCGAGTACCCTCGCATTATAGGCACTTGATGCTCCTCCGCATGCCCCACAATCAAGAGCTGACTTATATGGATTATTGGTGCTGTGGCTTCCATGCCCGCATAACACTACTAATGGACTGAAATGTTCAGTTAAACCCATTGTTATTAGTGACATGCGGACATAATCTACCTTCTCCTTCTCAGTAAAACCAACAGCTAATTCTGTTTCTGATAAGGGATGATGGTCAAGCGAAAGTTTCGTTAATGGTTTTTGGAGCCATGTTTCACTAAGTTTTCGGAATGAGGATCCAAAACTTCTTGGAACAAAGCTGCGGGCCAATGTCTGAATACTAAGCCACGGGCCGCTTATCTCCGGCAGCACAAGACTTGACAGCAAATTATGTTTCATTGTATTAAAGGTCATTCCAAGTGAATTTGCGGTTTGCTTTCGCTGTTGATATTGGCTATATTCTCGTTCAGATGTTGTTTCTTTTATAAAATGTTTCGGTTTAAACATAACAGGCAAAGAATCATGAGAATGTACACTCCCCAGTTCACAAGTTTCAATTGGCAGTCCAAAAAAACCAGCTGTACCAAATGTTTCAAACGGTCCAGCATTTTCGAGCTGGCGGCGGAATGGTTCTGAGCGAACATCTATACAAAAAACAAATTGTGCTAAATGCTGTTTTGGGGGAACTGCCGCTCTAGGCTGTTGTGTTGAGAGAATTCTCCCTTTTAGCTGAACTTCATATGTTTTTTCCCAGGCCTCAAGCCATAAACGATTACGGATAATCTGGTCAAAGCGGTAGGCAAGTGTCAATCGGGCTTTTTGTTCTGAACTGTTCAACTGTGACCATTGAGTGATTGGAAATTCACCCCAGTCGGCCCACATTAAAATTAATTGTTCTAAAGGTACTTTATCACTTTTATCAACAGTTATGGGAAGATAAGGTTTGATTAAGGCATATTCCATCGTAACTCGTACTGCCAGATAGTCTAGGACATATGAATTTTCTTGCATTGATCTCTCTGAGCGCCAAAGCATCATTCCTGCCCACCCCGGTAGGGAGAGCAAATGTGCTTCTAGATATCCCTGGATTTCTGAAATTGGAACCTCCAGTCCCAGTAATGCCTGTTTTAAAGCCTGTTCAGACTCGTTCGGCAAATCTCTAAGTTGCTTCCTTACTTTATTGTGAAGTGCAGGATCGTATGATGCAAGTTCCCTCCAGGCATGATAAAAACCTTTATCACGATTTGGCATTGACCATACTGCTTGCGATTCATCTAAAAATAATTTACACCACTTGATAATATGACGGTCAAGATCGTGATCTAACTTCAATCGTTGACTATACATTCTCACTGAATGTTTTTTTGCCGTCACCATTGTATATCGGCTTAATTTTTTTGCCAAACTTTTCACTTTAGAATCCTTGTTTTGAAGCGGCTCTTCTTTCAAAAGAGCATTCCTGCAGAACCTTTCAGCAACCTCAATAGGAATGTCGATATTCTGTGAACTGAGCCAATGATGTAGTCCTTTTTCCAACAAGTTCTTGTCAATCTCCCCGCGCTTCCAAGCAGCTTTTAACATACCATTATCTGGATATATATCCAGAGCACATGTATCTTTTAATCTGCGAGCCACTCGTTCAAACGTCTGCCCTTCCAAACCTGCCCAAGGGCTGCGAGCAGCAAACGTGTTGATTGGACCAAGAGGGGCAATTACTTTGCTTGCTGTTTTCACCAAATCATAAATACTAAGATCAAGTTCTTCGTGCTCCTTCTCCCAATTTAATGTTTTGGCTAATGGATTCATCGTAAGTTACCTCCTTGAGATAGGTTTTTGATAAGATATTTGGGATGGCTTTCAAATGACTCGTTTTTTGGTTCACCTAATCGTACAAACCAAAGGTAAATGATCGTGAAGAATCTCGACGAACGAAGATGTGCTAACCAAAGAATGAATGCACTTCCGAATAGCAATATAAACAAAATCATAGTTGCTGCCGGTGCATATGGTTGCCCTCCCTCATGAACAGCTTCTTCCAAGATTCCAGAAAAGGCAGAATGGATCATCTGATAAACGAAGGCGCCGCCTGCTAAAAGCAAAAATCCTGCCACTTTTCCGATTCTGCCACTTCCAAAGGCCACAAGTTGAGTCCATGCTAATGATACGGACCATCCAAGAGTTATTGTACTTACCAAAGAATAGCCCACTCCAGGAGAAGTCAGCCAATAACAAATACCGACTAGAAGTCCTAATACTCCACCAGCAACCTTCCAAAATAATGTAGATGAATTGGTTTGACGAGGATTTACCCCTTTATGATGAATCGCCGAACCAGCCTGTAAGAAAAGACTTGATTTGAAAAAACCATGTAATACGGCATGAATAATTGCTGCGGAATAGGCCCCTAATGCACACTGGATCAGCATAAATCCCATCTGTGCAATCGTAGAACCCACGAGCTGGCGTTTATAATCAACATGCACTAACATAATTCCTGTCCCGAGCAATACTGAAATACCAGATAATACAAGGAGAACAATTTGTGCTTGGTCGCCGTTAATCAGCGGGGCAAAACGAGTCAACATCATTGCTCCTGCATTCACGATTCCCGCATGCATCACTGCAGAAACAGGGGTTGGAGTAACTGCTGAGTCTAATAACCACCGTTGGAACGGCCATTGCGCTGCGGGAATCATGACAGCAACAATTAACAAAAAGCTGATAAAAGTCTTCTCCTTTGAATCTATTTGATTTAGACTGGTTTGTGTCATGGAGTGTGACAGCTGCCAGTGTCCTGTCGCTTGCGAAACCAGGATGAAGGCTGCCAATAAGAGGAGGCAGCTTAGCACAAACAATCGGCCTGAAAACCTGGAAGCATTTAAAGCAACCTGCCACTCCTTTTTTACTCGTATTAGTAATGTCAGTCCAAAGAGTGTTAAACCCCAGCAAACGATTAATAATCTTAAATCATTGCATAGCCAGGTTAATGCATCCGCAACAGTAGTGATAGTCAGCAACGTAAAATATTTGCGATAGGAACGATCACCGTAAAGGTAGCGAACAGAGTATTTTTGTACGATTAATCCGATTAGAAGGACAAAAATTGATACCAGCCACGATAATGAATCCAGTCGCCAAGGTCCAATAATCACACTCCCCTTATGCGACACAATAAGGGACAACAAGGCAGCGATCGGCGGTAACGAGATGATACCGATATGTATCCGAACAAAACTTAACGGAATTCTTCTGGATAACAGGATGAAACCGCTTAGTACTGCTGCAGTTAAGAGAATGAAAAATATGATTGACATGAAATCTAGCATTCGGCTTCACCCCACTGGCAATTATGGACAAATCCTAAGTTTATTTGGCTCTTTACGTTTCCCTTCATTACTTAACGACCCTCTCTGGCGAAACTTTTATAAAACAAAAAAACCGACAATTTTTAGTTCAATGGTCATTTTTATGCCATTAAACTTGAAAAATTGTCGGTTTACTTTTAACGAACCTATGTTGGTTTTTTAAAAAGTCTACCTAATAATATCTCAGAATCCTATTCCTATAGAAATACTTTTTCATATAACCAATAACAAATTATTAACTATGTGCTAAAGCATTCTATTTATATAGGAATCAATTAATTATTTAATTACTGTTGTTATGTTACTATTTAAAAAAGATTCTGTCAAGTTCTTTCGCAATAAAAGTCCCCAAAGCGGGGACTTTTACTCTATTTCATTATGAATCTTATCTAACATCGAAATTGTATCAATTAAGTGATTGTTAAAAATCTGCCGGGCAATGGATAGGAGCTCTTTAATCATTGGATCACTTAAGGAATAAACCACTCGGTTTGCGTCCTTTGTTCCATATACGATATTTTTACTCCGCAAAATGGCTAATTGCTGGGAAACAGCCGACCCTTCACTCCCAATCAACATTTGCAATTCATTAACGTTTTTATCCCCATCACACAACAATTCTAAAATTCGAATCCGTAAAGGATGACTTAATGCTTTAAAAAAATCAGCTTTAAACTGTGCCAATTCTAAATTCAAACGTATCTACTCTCCTTTCCTTACTAATTCTTCATACCGGTTCAGGGAAAGCAAAATACCTTCAATGATTGCTTCCGGTCTTGGCGGGCAGCCTGGGACAAAGACATAAACGGGGACAATCTTATCAACCCCGCCATAATTAGCATAAGTGCTTCCGATCATTCCACCCCCGCTTGCACAAGCTCCAATTGCTATAACCATTTTAGGATGTGAAGCAGCATTATATGTTTTTAGCAGCGCTTGTTCTAAATGTCTCGTTACACCACCTGTTACCATCAGCATATCTGCATGGCGGGGTGAGGCAACAAAATCGACTCCAAAGCGCTGAATATCATAGTATGGATTGCTTAAGGCATTCATTTCAAAATCACAGCCGTTGCATGAACCAGAATCAACATGGCGAATATGAAGTGAATGTCCCAAGACTGATTTTATTCTTTTTTGAAGTTTCAATCCTAAATCCTTTTCTTCTAAGTCGGACTTCACTTTTTCATCCCCCCTTACGTGTTGTTAATAATTCTGGTGTTTTGATCTGGATATTGATTGTGTTAGTTAAAGTTTCCTTATCCCTTGTTGCTAGTCTGTATTCATTTGTTATTTGAATCATTTTCGTATCGCACTGTTCCGCACAGATCCCGCAAAAAATACAATTTGCATAGTTTAACGAAAGCGTGATCGAAGTTCCTGTTTTATGAATCTCCATTGCATTTGCGGGACACTCAGTAACACAGGATTCACAGCCGCTGCAATCATTCGCCGTGAAGATTGGCTTTCCTTGATAGCGCTGCGGTGCTTCGTCAAATAAATGTGTTTTCGTGACGGTCTTTGTCTGCAAAATTTTCCTAATCAGATCAAACACTGTTTTCCCTCCCTAGCGATCACAGCATGCATAACATAATTCAAAACTTTTATTGATTAATGGAAAGTCAGGTACAATATTTCCTTCCATTGTTAATGGTACTGCCGGCCAGTTGCTATAGGTTGCCGAGCGGACACGATACCGATAGACAGTATTATTTTGTCCTATCATCACCCAATGGACCGATTCCCCTCGGGGCGATTCGCACCATCCCATTGCAGAACGATAAGGCGTCAGTTTTGGAATTCCTACCTGAATAGCTCCATTCGGAAGTTGTTTTAACACTTGTTCGGCAATTGAAAGTGATTGGTATACTTCTTCGATCCTAATGCGAATTCTTGAAAGCACATCGCCTTCTGAAAAAACCGGAACCTGGAACTGAACTTGATCATAAGCCGCAAAGGGGTGACTCTTTCGGATATCGATTTGTCTTCCTGATGCCCTTGCTGCCACGCCTACAACCTCTAAATCATTTGCATGCTGCAGCCGAAGGATCCCGGTATTTGTCATTCGATTAATCGCAATATCGTGCGTCAACAAAAGATTGACCACTTCCGAAAACTCTTTCTTAATGTATTGTAGTTTATTTGCGATCTCTTCACAGTCTTGAGGTGTGATATCAATCCTCACACCGCCAAGACAAACCACTCCACGCAGGTATCGGTGACCCGTGATTCTTTCATTTAATTGCTGCAATTCTTCTTTTAAACGGGCACCTTGACTGACACCGACCTGGAAGCCAAACCCTGCGCAAATATTTCCAACATCACCAATATGGTTATATAATCGTTCTAATTCTAAAAATAGTGTTCGTAAATATTTGGCGCGTGGAGGAATCTCCACATCTCCCGCCCTTTCAACTGCTTGGGCAAAGGAAACACTATGTGACAGGGCACATACCCCACATATCCGTTCTGCTAAAAATAATGCCTTTCTTAAAGGCATACCCTCGCTTGCTTTTTCTAAACCTCGATGAGTAAAGAATAAACGCGCATCTAAATGTAAAATCGTATCTCCTACCGTTCCAAAGCGAAAATGTCCAGGCTCAATGATCCCGGCATGAATCGGACCAACTGGCACCTCAGTAACATCTTCACTATCGTATGGCATAAACACCTCTCTGCTTTTTACACGCGGCACCTGCTGATCAATCGGAAAGTCTTTTTGTAAGGGATGAAGTTCTTCTGGCCAATCCCCGTGCAAAACTAGCGGGCGAGGATCCGGATGTCCCTGTGGTCTTAGACCTAATAGATCCCTTACTTCCCTTTCATACCAATTCGCCGCTGGTAAAACCAGCGTTACCGATGGAAAAGTCAAATCAAAAGGATCCACCAGTGTTTTTACTGTTACAAAATGGTTTAATGAATCAATGGTAAAGACATAATACAATGCAAAGTTGCCATTTATCTCTCGCTCATCGCTGCCAACCATTGTAAACAAACGGCCTTGTTTGCCATCGTGAAGGAATAGGCATACCTCCGGAAGATTATTTTTTTCAATGTGAAGGATTGTCTCTTGATCACTGTTTTCTTCCGAAAAAATGATTTTGTTGCCTAATTGCTGTTTTAATCTTGCTAGCCATTGTTTTTTTGTTTTTTCCATGATCATTTCACCCCTTGCAGTACGATTGACACTTGCTGAATCATTTCTTTAAAGAATGGCGGAACGTATAATCCAAAAACGACAACCACGATAAGCGGAATAAAAAGGGCCGCCGTTGAATAGATACTGATTTCTTTTTTTTCTAACTTTGCCGGTGCCTCGCCAAACACCATACGAACGACATAAAACATGATCCCTGAAAAAATAAGGACAACGAACAAAAGGAATAACACCGTTACAATAATATGGCCGCTGCGAAAACCGGCCATCATGATCGTAAACTCGCTAATAAATACATTTAATGGCGGTGCACCTGTGATCGCAAAACTAGCAAGTAAAAAAATAATCCCAGTAACCGGCATGACTTTTAACAAACCGGAAATACGGTCCATTCGTTTGGAATGATATTTTTGATTGATATTTCCTGCTGAAAAAAACAATAATGACTTTGCCATTGAATGATTGAACATATGAAGTACCGCTCCATATAGACCAAGCGGTCCCCCAATTCCGACACCAAGGGTAATAATGCCAATATGCTCTACACTCGAGTATGCTAGCATCCGTTTGACATCGTGCTGCACTAACATAAACGGCACCGAAACAGCGATTGAAAATAAACCGAAAAAAATGAGATAGGCTGCAGCTTTTCCATCAAGGGTTGTATTGACAATGGTATAGAACCTCAAGATTCCATAAAGTGCAGTATTTAACAGCACCCCTGACAATACGGCACTAACAGGTGATGGTGCTTGACTATGCGCATCCGGCAGCCAAAAATGCATTGGAGCTAATCCCGCTTTCGTCCCAAAACCAACTAACACAAAGATAAAGGCAGTAAGAGTCCACTCTGGGTTTAGCTTTGCAGCTGAGTGAATTAGCACAGTCCAATTTAATGAATTGGCACTTTCACCAAACACTTCGGCTCCAGACAAATTGAGAAAAATAATTCCTAATAACGCAAAAGCAATCCCAACACTTCCCATGATTAAATATTTCCACGCTGCCTCCAATGAGGTGCCGTTTTTATAAAAGGCAACCAACAGTGCTGATATTAATGTCGTTAACTCGATGCCTACCCACAAAAAGCCAAAGTTGTTGGTGATGCTGACAGCCAGCATGGTAGCGATGAAAAGATGAAACCACAAATAATAGTGACGTACCTTTCTTTCTGAAATCATCCCTTCTTTAGCTTCATGACCAATATATCCAATTGAATACAG
>JAUZQA010000007.1 GCA_030705665.1 Bacillota bacterium | reverse complement strand
CGAATATATTTAGGTTATACTTGGTTAACCGCGGGATTTCATAAATTAACTGGTGGTTTTGATGCTTCCGGATTCTTAAAAGGTGTTATTGCTAATCCAGTAAAAGGTCCAGATGGCAGTGCTGTATACGGTACATACTTAGCCTTCTTAAAGGATTTTGCATTACCGAATGCACATATTTTTAATACGATCATTCCTGTAGGTGAGTTTTTAGTAGGGCTGGGTCTTATTCTTGGCTGTTTGACAACAGCAGCTATGTTCTTCGGACTCGTAATGAATTTTTCATATTTAATGGCAGGTGCTATTTCTACTAATCCAATAGATATACTTTTAGGTATCATAATTTTATTCGCGGGTTATAACGCAGGTAAGTTTGGTTTGGATAATTGGGTTAAACCATTTTTCGGAAAATATGTATTAAAACACAATGGTCCAAAACAGCACCATATATAATTATGTTTATTTATTACAGATCTTGTGCTACCCTTTGAATCAAACACTAATTTTACTATTTTAGGAGTAGTGCGATTATGAAGATCTTGGTTTTTGGAGCAACTGGACCCACAGGAAAACTAATTATTAGTCAAGGTCTAGAGCTCGGGTATAAAATGTCAGCCTTCGTTAGAAACCCGGAAAGGTTACCAATAAGGCATACTAATTTAAATATTATAACCGGGAACGTTTTCGATCGTGAAAAAGTGCAAAGTGCGGTAGAAGGACATGATGTAATATTAAGTGCACTAGGTAATGGAAAGTCGCTTAAAGGGAATGTTTTTTCAGTTGGTACCAAAAACATTGTCGATGCCATGAAAAATAGTCCCAACAGAAGGGCCATATTTATGTCAGCATATGGTGTAGGTGAAAGCATTAATAATGTACCAATACTTCTGAAAATAATTTACAATTCGATTTTGAAGAATACTTTCGATGATAAAGCTCTCGGAGAAAAATATTTAAAACAGAGTAATCTAGATTGGACATTGATCCATCCAGTAATATTAACAAATAAAGCGAAAACTGGTTCCTACAGAAAAGGTGAGCTTATTAGTATAAGTGGGGTTCCGATGATATCTCGTGCAGATGTAGCAGAATTAATGCTAAAGCTTGCTAATGATCGCACATCAATAAGGCGCACTATTGTTATTAGTCATTGATTTAAAAGAAGAGTAAATAATCGTTTTTATGAGAATATTATTAAAGTGAGTGATAGCCCCCTCCAAAACTTACAACTTAGACTCACTCATTTTAAAAATGCGAACTACGAAAAAATAGCTGCTAAATTGGCAGCTATTTTTAATGTTAATATTGTTTACAAATGCTGCTCGTTCATTTTTTTTATATTCAACCGCTCTTCTAAGGCGTGAATCATATACAGAAAATGATCAGCTTCACGCAAAACGTGGTCTGCTAAAAGAGGATTTATCACGTTCCGAATTTGACATGACTTTATTAGATCAAGTCCTAATTTCTTAAAGGCACGGATTTCCTGAGCAGCACTTTCACTATCTTTATTCAATTTTCCTATGATCGGGTAAGTAGGCTGTTTGTGATATAGCATAGATTCGACATCTCTTGCTTGATTCAAAAGCACTTCAAAATCATCCCCGAATTTTCTTGCCGTATTTACTAAATTTCTTTCTGATTGATCAAGCAAGGATGCTATAAAGCGCGAATGTTCCATCATGATACGAAGCCAAAATACGTTTTCACTAATAATAGCATCTTGAATTGGGTCTAAGGTTCCCTGATTAAATTTCTTCAGTGTCCTCATAAAATATTCTGCTTCTCTTGCTATATGGTCAACAAGCAACGGAAAGTTAAAGCCACTTATTTTACAATTTATTATTAGTATAAGTAAGTTTCTTTTAAAGTTACGAAAACCATGTACTAGCTCGATGCTTTCTTCATTTAATCTCCTTACCGCAGTTACATTGTTTGAAATTTGATATGCCTTTTTTTCCTGTTGTTCAAAGTAGGCATGAAATCTGTCCGTTTGTTGGATAAGATGTGTGTCTTTACGGTTAAATCCTTCACCTAAGAATAATGCATGCTCTTTCATAATCCGGAGCCAAAACCTGTTTTCCGTTAATGAACGCTCAATAAATAACTGTTCTGTAAGAGACTCCGGCTTTGCTGCCAAAGATTCAGGAGAAATTAACATCTGATTAAACTGATCCATACTGACATGTCCGGGAATTTGTGGCTGATTTTGCATAGTAACCTCCCCTTATCGAAGGATTTATTACTAATAATATTGAACCAACCAAAAGATTATGAAGGGACAAAATGTACTTTTTACCATCATGTAAGAACCTACAATGAAAACCAACCAACCTTGTTGGTCGGTTTTCTTACTTTTAGTCCAACTTACGATCATATTTTGTTATCTATTATCTGGGGAAGGCTTATCAACACCCCTTACACTGTGTCGGCGCCCATCGTCTGCTGGACAAGATAGGAAATCCTTTTAGATTAAATCCAATCTTAATTATCTCTCCCGGGCTTATAGTAATAAGGGTCATTTTTATGTTCATTAATTACATTATTATCAATAAACAACTTTCCATCTTCTGAAAAAGTAGCTAATGTAATATTCTCTATTTTTCCCTCGATCTTTTCAACCTCTTTCATTAACCAACCTTGGTCTAATTGTAAATATTTTAAATTGTGATAAATGATTTGTCCTTCCATGATAAGTGGAATAGGGACATAATTTTTTTTTACAGTTAAGTTTAAATCCTTGGGTTGAATTGACCGATATTCAGATTTAGGGATAACACTCAAGCTTCCTGTTTCCTCCATCACCGCTAGAGCAATATTTTGGGTTTCCGTGTACCCTTTTACTCTTAAATGAGACAATAATTCATTCATCGGCATACGAACCTTTTTTAGTCCTTTTTGATCTATATCACCGTTGCGAATCAAAACTGTAGGACTTTCATATAGGATCCATCTTAATTTATTATGCAAGGATAAACGGATGAAAATTTTATATAAAATAACAATGACTACCGCATAGATTAAGGCCTTTCCCACATTTTCATCCTCAACGGGCGTACTGATAATATTAGTAAGGACAAAGACATAAAGTAGGTCGAAAGAATGCATTTGGGGTACAGCCTTTTTTCCTGTCACCTTTAAAAACAAATATCCTGCTATAAAAACGATGAATGTACGGTATATAATTTCCAATTGTGCATCCTCTCCTGAAAGATATCCGCAATTTCGTATTTGAATGCTATTGTTAGTATTTGGATTTTCTCTCAGTCTAAACAATTAAAAACCGACCTATGTTTTATTCAAAAAGGTCGGTTATGTGTTGCAAGATAAAGTTGGTTATTTCTAAGGTCATCATTCAATTAAAATGATGATAGTCTCTTTATTTCCGGATTATCTTTAATAGCCTGTAGTGGATATTGGTATACGTCTGGATTACTCAAGCAAAGCTGCTCCCATCCCTCCACACATTTAGGATCAAAATGAGATCCTTTGTTTTCAATTAAGTATTCCATGGCCTTTGAATGTGTCCATGCTTTCCTGTAAGAACGTTCTGAAGTTAATGCATCATAAACGTCAACAACTGCCACAATTCTTGCAAAGAAAGGAATTTCAGTCCCCTTAAGTTTATCAGGATATCCACTGCCATCCCATTTTTCATGATGAGACCTGATTATGCTCAACTCTTCCTTCATAAATCCGAGAGTCCTGCACATATCGTATCCATCAATTGGGTGTTTTTCAATCAGCAGCCTTTCCTCAGAAAGCAGCTTTCCAGGTTTATTAAGAACTTCATCAGGGACATTAATTTTACCTACATCATGTACAAGTCCTCCTTGGACAATTGCACGCTGTTCTTCCGGATATAAATGTAGCTCTTTTGCAAGGCTAAGAGCATACATCGTAACCCTAAAAGTATGTCCAGCTGTGTATGTATCTTTCTTTTCAATATTAGCAACCATAGCTTTGACACTTGGGGCTAGACAATTTGTTATTCGCTCAAATGGATCATTAGTAAACAAGGATCGAAGTGATTCAGAAAGCGTCCCTTTTACTGCATACTGCTTAACTAAACCGATTATCATTACAATCAAGGACGCAAGTAATAAAAAGTGATAAATCCACCAACCTAAACTCCATATTGCTCCTCTGGCCATAATTATTTGTGAAACCATAAACCAGCCGGCGCTATAGACAATAGCGATTTGTAATGGAAATCGAGAGTACCTGTATGACTGATAATAGCAGTAAATCGTTATACTATTTAACAATAAAACAATTATTGAAAAAATAATACTCAATAACTTTTCATTCAAAAAGATATTATCCAATATATGTGGATTAGCCATTCCAATAGAAGAAACCAAGACTAAAAAGAATATCCAAACAGGCAGCAGCAAACGCTGCCGTTTTGCAAAATACTCAATAATAACATAATCCGAAGGCATTGAGGATAACCATAACCAAAATGAAGCCAAAAACATACTTATTTGAGCAGAGATTCCAGGCAAATGTGTCATACCCAATATAAAATCGGGAGTAGATAAACCATGAATAGAGAACATGAATGCAAGCGAAAGGAAAGATAATGATAAAAAACTGATTTTAATATTTCTAATTCTTCTTCCAACAACCCCTATTACTATTGCAATAAAACTGGCCAAGATTGATACAATGCTTACAATATAGAAATGTCCTATTGGTAAATCAAAAAATAAATTCCGAAATAAGCCAGTATTAAAAGCTTCAAAAATCATATAAGGTATTAATATAGCGGTTAACAGCAATATAAAACCGTGATATCTCATTCGGATCCCTCGAAAAAATTAATATTTTAATATAAAAAATATTTTATGCTAGTCTGGCAGCTTCATTTAACTTTTCAGTAGATTGAACTATTCTCTGTGTAGCTGTTCCAATTTCTGTAATAATACCTACGAGATTTTGAATATCCGATTCTGTTTGTTGAACGGTCAAAAGATTTTCATTCGCTGCCTTAACGATTCGATCAAACGCTTCCCTGGTTATCGCTGATTTATGTTTTCCATTCTCCGTTAATTTTTCAACCTCTTTTATACTTATACTGACATTATCTTTTTGGATTGAAATTTGCTTCGTGAACTCTTTTATAGATTCAACTGATTGCTTAGTCTGTTCCGAAAGCTTTCTTACCTCATCCGCTACAACTGCAAACCCTTTACCATGCTCACCGGCACGAGCAGCTTCAATCGATGCATTGAGGGCAAGCAAATTGGTTTGGCTCGAAATTCCTTCGACAATAACGGCAACTTCAATAATCTGTTCTGATAATCGGTTGAGAGATTCAACTGTCTCTTTCATTTCTAATGTACTTTGGTAAATAGATTGAATTTGATTTTCCAGAGAAAGAAGTTGTTCCTGCCCCTTTTCAGCAAGCAATAAACTGGCTTTTGATTTTTCCGCTGTTTGTTGTCCTTGTTCACTAACCATACTGCTTTTTTGAATTAATTCTTCCACACTGGCGCTAGTCTCTTCAGTAATCGCAACTAAAGACTCGCCCGTTTCAAAAATTTTATTTTTTAATTCCTCTTTTATTTTTTTGAATTCTTCTTGCTTCGTTTCAATATGTACTTTCTCTAAGGCTTCCAAAATTACTTGTTGATGAAAGTTCAATATTTTTGAGACACAATTAGAAATGATAAAAAACTCTTCCATACTTGAAAGCGAATCGTACAGATGCTTTTGGATATTTTGAAACAATACTTGGAAACTGGCAACATACCATTGTGGTAAAACTCCTAGTCCATGGTGATCTTTTGCGATCTCTTGAAGTTTGTTGATATAGGCATCATTAAAATGTGCATCAAACATTGAAACTAAAAAAACAGCATGGACATGTATCCATCGTTCTTTACTTGAATAATTACTCACAATTGCTTTATACTCTGGAATCTTACACATCGCTTGATAAAATTCTCCCGAAATATTTTCAGCGTGAATTTTGATAAACTCTTGAATCGTTTTAGCAACTTTCAATTCTTCTATAGTTAAACCAAGCGCCTGCATCTGACTTCGAATCTTTGAATTTGAAATTGAAAATATCACTTCTTGTTCAATTGATTGATGAATCCATTTAGTTTGATTTCTCGATTTAGTTACAAACCTTGCAGTAAGAAAGGACACTTTTTAAAACTCCTATCACACTTTATTTAATAAACATCAAGTCAATTTTAACATTACATTGAATTAAAAAATCTTCAATTCAAGGTTTTTTTTGTGAAAAATTTATATATTTTCTAAAGGCTAATTTTTAAGATAAATATATATATAAAATGGGTAGATACCCAGGAGTATCGGTTTGTTCATGTATATTATATAAACAAAACTGACCTTCAACCAGTTTATTTTTCTAAGGCACATTTTCATGTGTCTTAGTTTTATTTTGAATATATATAGCTCCTAACCTAACGTGAGAAAAACCAAAAAATCAAAGGGGTTACACCTTTCTTTATGTATATTAAAAGTATACAGATTAAATTAAATACCGAAGCATCTTAATTCATCCTGAAAACAGGATTAACGCTTCGGCAACATAATATTCCTATTATAATGTTTTCACTCTGATGTTGTATCCCGATTATTAAGATCGAGGAAGGAAATAACATAAAACATATTTACTATTAAAAAGAGCAATGTTGATTTTTTCCTAAATTAATTAGAACGTCTTGAGCTCCTTGATCGTCTTGACCGTCTTGAACTGCTCGATCGCCTTGATTGTCTTGAACTCCTTGATCGTCTTGACCGTCTTGAACTGCTCGATCGCCTTGATCGTCTTGAGCTCCTTGATCGTCTTGAACTGCTAGATCGTCTTGACCGTCTTGAACTGCTAGATCGCCTTGATCGTCTTGAGCTCCTTGATCGTCTTGAACTGCTAGATCGTCTTGAGCGTTTACTACTTAATGGGCCGGGCGCCATCCCCATTGGCTCTTGAGTTAAGAAATCTTCCATCTCAACTCCTTGTAATTCATTTACCGCTTTCTTAATGTCCTTATCGGTAATGGTATTCATTACAACTCTCCTTATCGAATAGTGTTGTTGAATTTTTGCCAGCAAAGGATTTGCTGATTCTCTTGCACCATATACTATGAGTTAGATAAGGATAAAGGGCATGTTTTACAAATAATTTTCAAATGATTATTTTTGATTGTAAAGGAAATTATGTGCGGACCTCTTTTGTGGTAAGAACTCGAAGGGAATCCTTAACATCGTAATATCCTCGTATCACAAATTATCTGCTGATTGTAATATTCACGATTTCATTTGCATTAAAGGAAAAACTCTTAATTTTAATAATCTCTTCTTTTCCACTTGACCAATCAGATAAAACCTGGAACAGCTCAATATCCGAGACGCACGATAAGTCAATCCAATTATTTTTTAGCTTTACAATTACTTCAAACATAAAACTACTACCTTTGTCATGTGAATGGGTCGATTACAATTCAACTCGTTTGCTTTCTTTAGTAGAGATTCATTCATTTTTTGGTCTTTAATGTTCATCAAAATAAGCCAACCAATAAAATGATACGCTATCGAAATAAAAATGGAGAATGGGTCGTAGGTAAAGTCTTAAATGTTAAAAAAGATGGGCTAGAAATTGCAGATTTAGACACTTCTGACCCATTTTTCATTCCATTTGCGTTTTTCTTTTAAATTAAGGTATCAGCAAGTCCTTTCAGATAATTCAGACACTTCTTTACACCCTTATGTAAATCGCTAAGTTTTCCTATTCCTATAATGTGTGTCCAATCAATCCTTATCTTAAAAAATATATATAGTAAGAAGTTTTTCCCTTCTTATGTTCCAAAAGTTGGTGATAAATATGGGCTATGGATACAGTGACGGTAGTAGTTTCGTTTTAAACATAGTATTGTTTATTCTTTTAATCAGCGTAGGAACTTCTTTATATTAATCCATCATTTAATAGTGTTCTTCTTTTGCTTAGGGGAGTATTGTTTATTTTCCTTTTAATCGTAGGAGATTTTTTAATGTATAGAATTGTACGGAAAAAGGACAGGTTGGTTAGTTTAATCTGTCCTTCTGTTTTTAGCCCTTAACCTGGCCCAATTGTTGAAGATTAAATTACCTTATTTATAGTGCGGTTCACCGTAACGCATCTAAAGGAGGTTTATGCTTAAACATTAAAGTGTTTTAACTTCTCACTTTTTTTGAATTTCTCTATACAAATCAATAATACTTGTTCATTCCGTGCTGCCAGGCTGCTAATAAATCCTGATTTTTTGAGTAGCCGCCCATTTTTTTATTTGGAAGGCTCATATAGTGAACTATACTGTTCAATCAAAAAAATAGCTTTTAATTCAAAGTAGTAGTCTGCCTAAAAACGTTCATTTTCAGTTACTAATTTTGGATGTTACGTTTTAAACCTGTTCGGTATCCAAATACTTTCTAAAGAAAAAGGCTTGAGTTTGGATTAAATGCACTATTTATACCGAAGGTATAAATAATTTAGGATTGAGCTTAAGGGTTAACAAGATAATTGGAGAACAGGGAAATTACATCTGTTCTGATCTAATAGTAAAAAAAAGAGGCTAATGCCCCCACTATTGCAAACTTTTAGACTCAATCTGAAGTAAAGTTGTTATTAAAGCTGATTTAGCCAAAAGGACAATCTTGCTAAAACTTTTTTTGCTTATTTTTTAGCAAGAAAGTCAGCTACTTTTTCTGCGTCATTACCATAAATTATACCGCTAGGCATTTTACTGTCATTTCCCTTGTTCAAGATTAGGAGTAGTTACACCATGACTACTTCTACAATTTTTTGCAATCTTGCGGACCTGATGCAGAACTTTTTGAAGCTCCTCAAACTGAAAGGAGCCCCAATCAAAAAAGCATAACAAACAGTAAAAATAGGGGTTTTTTCATCGCTTCCCCCCTCAACTATTACTTTTAATATTATAATCTGCTTTATTTTCTTTTCTGGCCATTTTACGAATAAATGGAATCACCCAATAGTCAAGGCCAATTTTGCCTGCATTGAAGCCGGCTACAAGAATTATAACTCCCAATAAAATATCAAATGGATTTGTAGAAACTACTCCAGCCATCACATATGAGAAATTCATTACTAGTGCAAAAAATGCAGCTGCTGTTGTTAAACACCCAAGAATTAAGCCTAATCCTACTAAAAACTCACCTAAAGGAATAATTGTGTTAAATAAGTGTGCATTTGGTAAGGCAAAGTGCTTCAAGAACCCTACATAAGTGCCGTAAACGACGCTACCATCTGGTCCTACAACTGGTTTTGCTACTACTCCTTTTAAAAATCCAGTAGTATCAAATCCCTTTGAAAGTTTTTCAAAGCCAGCCATTAAAAATGTATACCCGACGTATAAGCGAATGAGTACGAGAATGTAGGATGAAATTTTGTTTTCTCTTAAAAATTTGTTAAACATACAAAAGACTCCTTTTTTTAAAAAAATTATTTTGGATTTAATTACAGTTTTAGTATAATTAACTTATCTCGAATTAAGAGTATTTTATAAAATTAATCGCCTAGTATTCAAAAGATACTGAAGGTAGGAAGCTGTTTCGTCTCTCTTAGAAACTCATTAAGCATACAAAAGACTCCTTTTCCAAAAAATAATATTTTCAATTTAATTACGGTATTAGTATAATTAATTTATCTCGAATTAAGAGTATTTTATAAAATTGTTCACATAGTGTTCAAAGGATATTGAACATTCATTGACTTTATTAGTTTTTCATAGTGTATATGATAAGAAAAACAGAAAATATATGTTTAGAGATGAAAGGTATTTATAAATAAAATGGCTAACAGTCATACTTATTCAGGACTATTGCTTTTCAATTTTCTTTTTACCAGCGATTCTAAAAAAGCCATTCCTTCATGAAGTAACGGCTTTTGATCTTTTAGGTTTTTAAGCTTTTAAGGTTTTCAAGCTGGTACAGCTTGACGGCACAGCCGTAATCCTACTCCATTTAATGCGAAGCGACATGTACAGAATGTTAGTAAGAATGCTTTTCCCGTACTTACATTCTGGAATGTTACCGCCCAAAATTTTCAATCTCTTCTCTACTGCTTTATAAAAAACGGTCCCCACTATTAATGCTAAATTAAATCCTCAATAATCTGGCCCAATAGAAGAAGACGCCTTCTCACTTAAGAAGTGCGCCCTTAACATGAATATACGCGATCATTTTTCGATAATCGCGCCCGATTGTTGAAGAATCACCTATTCTTATATTTTATATAAAGTTCAAACCTGTACATGATGGAATATCACTTTTCTTCTTTTTTTCTTCTTTTCTGAGCCTCTATATGAAAAGCAAGATACGTAACCCCTAATAATCCAGCTATTCCAAAAAATATCGCTATAATATCTTGTTTTGAATATGTATAGTTAGTAAAACTAATAATCAAATTAATCACTACAAAGATCAATAATATCCAATGTATATTATTAGATAAAAATTTCTTCATCACTTTTTTCCTCCATCAAATACCGTTTCATTTCTATACTAAATAGAATACCAATTCTTGTTTCGGAATTGCGCCCGATTCTGGAATAAGCTGCTGCATATTATCCTCGAAATGTGCAGTACTCTTGTCAAAGATGATAACTTTAAAGGACAAAATCCCTTGCACTGGAATAGCGCCCGTTCATCGAATAATACTCAAGTAAACTTTGCTTTCGCAATAAAAAAGGGTTGCCTTCTGCAACCCAATTCTTCAAGATTTGTTCCAACTAAGTTGAAAAAGAACTCTTTTTCTATACACCGATTCCTAGTAATCGTCCACCTTGAAACACAATAAAAGAAAGAATATAAGCAACAACTAATCCATATGATATCGAGAAATACATCCATTTCTTTGAACCTGTCTCTTTTTGTATCGTCGCTACTGTCGCCAAACACGGTACATATATTAAGATAAATGTCATAAAGCTATATGCTGATAATGGCGTAAAAACATGAGAAATAACTTGTTGTAAACTTCCACCGTTTGGTACGAAATAAATTACATTCATCGATGATACAACAATTTCTTTTGCAAGAAACCCTGTAATGAGACTAGAAACGGCTTGCCAAGTTCCAAAGCCCAGAGGTGTAAAAATAGGTGCAATCCATCGACAAGCAATGGATAAGATGCTGTGGTCAGCAGGTACATTAACTCCACTTGGTCCTACATAAGACAGAAGCCAAATTGCAATCGTTCCACCAAGTATAAAAGTACCAGCCTTCTTTACAAATCCCTTCCCTTTTTCCCACGTACTCCTCATTAGTGTTCTAAATTGAGGAATACGATATGGTGGTAATTCGACAACAAAAATTGATTCTTCACTTTTAAGAAAGAAAGAAAAAACCTTAGCTAAAAGGATGGCAACTACAATACCAAGAACATAAAATGACAAGACTATAATGGCTTGATGACTCTTAAAGAATGTTGCAACAAACAAACTATATACAGTCAATCGTGCTGAGCAAGACATTAATGGACTCAATAATATAGTAAGAAGTCTTTCTTTAGGCTGTTCGATTGTTCGGGCACTCATTATGCCTGGTACGTTACAGCCAAAACCAATAATTAATGGAATGAATGCCTTTCCGTTTAAACCGACTAGTTGCATAATTCTATCCATAACCATTGCAATCCTAGCCATATAACCGGAGTCTTCAAGTAAAGAAATAAAGAAAAACAAAATAAATATCTGTGGAACAAAAACGAGTACCCCACCAACACCACCAATAATTCCTTGAATAATGACATCATGAATGAACGATGATGCGCCTACTGCTGTTAATCCACTTTCAACCCAGGTCGTTAGAGGTCCATTAAAAAATTTGTCCAGTAACCCTGAAATTGGTGTCCCAAGCCAATCAAATGTAAGCTTAAATATTAGAAACATAAAACCCAGAAAAATAATTAGTCCTAAATATCGATTGGTGACAATAGCATCAAGATATTCTGTTAAAGTTTTGTGGCTTTTACTCTGTGCAGTTACGCAATCCTCAATAATGGAATTAATAAAAGACTGACGTTTCTTATATATATAATGTTGAAGTGATTTTTCTCCATACTTTTCTTGAATTATTAATTCAAGATTTTCTAGGAGTTGTTCCATTTGTTGTTCCTTAATAGATTCAGCCAACTTTTTTGTAACAACAGAGTTCCCTTCTATTAATTGAATGGCTAGCCAACGGCGATTTATTCCAATTTCAGCAGGAGTCAATTTTATAATCTCTTGGATTGATTTTTCAACCTCAGGACCATAATCAATTTTTAGTTTTGATGGTTCGATTTTAGGGTTAACGATGCAATCTCCTATTTCACGGCATCCTTTTCCGGTTCTCGCCACAATAGATTGTACCGGTAAACCTAGACATTTCGAAAGCTTCATGATATCAATATTAATTCCTTGAGATTGGGCTACATCTACCATATTTAGTCCAAGAACCATAGGGACACCAAATTCCAGCAATTGAATGGTTAGGTGTAGGTTTCTCCGTAATTGTGATGCGTCAACAATATTCAATATGGCTTGGAATGATTCATTTAGTAAGTATTCTGTCGCCACTGCTTCATCCTTAGATAGAGGATTCAGTGAATATATACCCGGTAAATCAATCAGAATATCTTTCTTATTCTTTAATTCCCCTACCTTTTTCTCAACAGTAACACCACTCCAATTTCCAACATATTCATATGAACCTGTTAACATATTAAAAAGAGAAGTTTTTCCTGTGTTAGGATTACCGAATAAAGCAATTTCTAGGGTTGCCATCTCATGCTCCCTCCACTTCGATACGCATAACATCTCTTTTTCTTAGGCTGAGACATTGCCCACAAACTTCAAGCATGTATGGACCACCGAACGGCATCGCATTCTTACAGCATATTTCAACCCCTTCAATTACACCTAAATCTATAAGACGCTTCTGAACCAACTTACTTAATCCCGATAAATTAACAATACGACAAGTATCACCATGTTTAACCTCTGTTAATTTCATTTTTTTCACACCTTATTTAGAAAGTAATATCTTAGTTAGTAATCAATATGTATGGTACTGATAATCATTATCATTTACTCGCGTTTAAAATAATAACATATTAAAATAGTGTTTTGTTAAAGAAATCTTTACGGAAATATGAAACTTTTGGTGTGTGTAACTCAAAGATCCCAAAAAAAGGGATAACAAAACGTTATCCCTTTTTTTGTAGCATTATATTTATTCTTTCACCCTTAATAAGCGCAAACTATTTAATGTTACTATCAACGTGGCTCCCATATCTGCAAAAATTGCTATCCATAAAGTTAACCAGCCTGGAATAACTAATAATAGAGCCACTGCCTTAATTACTAATGAGAAGGTAATATTTTGTTTTATAATCCCTAATGCCTTACGACTTAATTTAATGGTATATGGTAATTTTCTTAAATCATCGGAAATTAAGGCAATATCAGCCGTTTCTAATGCCGTATCGGTTCCGGCACCACCCATAGCCACACCGACAGTAGAGGCTGCAAGAGCTGGAGCATCATTCACACCATCTCCAACCATCGCTACACTATGATGTTTCGCTCGAAGTTCCTTAATAAAATTAAGTTTATCTTCTGGAAGCAAATCGGCTTTAATATCCGAAACCCCAACATCTTTTCCGATTGCTTCTGCTGTACGTTGGTTATCACCTGTCAACATCACCGTTTTTTCAATTCCAACTTGATGAAGTTTACGGATAACCTCTGTTGAGGATTCTCTCAATTCATCAGCTACTGCAATTAACGAAAGGATTTTTTTGTCTGTTCCTAGAACCATAACTGTTTTTCCTTCGGTTTGCATGCGTGTGATATTTTCTTTAATGCCATTTTCAATTGTTTGATGCAATTCTTCAAAAAGATTTGGGCTTCCTACATAATACAATTCATCGTTTACTCTTGCTTTTACACCTTTACCTGTAATGGATTGAAACTCTTCCACTGAAACTTTATTAAAGTCCAATCCAGTTTTTTCAGCTTTTGTCATTATTGCTGAAGCAAGTGGATGTTGTGAGCCTTTTTCAATCGCTGCTGTAATCTTCAGTAATTCATTTTCATCGCCACCATATGTTACGATGTCTGTTACTGCCGGAACACCTTTGGTAAGAGTACCTGTTTTATCAAAAGCAATCACTTTAAGTGCTCCTGTTTCCTCTAAGTAAATGCCCCCTTTAATTAGAACACCATTTCTCGCTGCATTACCAATCGCTGTTACGACTGCAACTGGAGTTGAAACGACTAATGCACATGGACAGCCAACCACCAACATAGCCAATCCTTCATAAATCCATTTGTTCCAATCTCCTCCAAAAAACAATGGAGGGACGATAACAATTAATAAAGCCAAGAGAACAATTGCTGGTGTATAATATTTTGCAAATTTATCCACGAACGCTTGTGAGGGTGCCCGTTCTGCCTGAGCTTCTTCAACTAAGTGAATAATTTTCGCTATAGTCGTATCTTCAACTCGTTTTGTAACTTTAACTTCCAATAATCCTTCTTCGTTCAATGTGCCAGCATAAACTTCATCGTCGATAGTCTTTGTCACAGGAACGCTCTCTCCTGTAATAGCAGCTTGATTTAGGGTAGATGTACCTTTGATGACGATTCCATCCATCGCAAGTTTTTGCCCGGGCTTTACAATCATAATATCGCCGACTTGAATATCCTCAACGATAATCGTCATTTCTTCGTTTCCACGGCGAATTAAAGCTTCTTTTGGGGCAATATCCAGCAAGGATTCAATCGATTGGCGGGCTTTATCCATTGAATAACGCTCTAATATCTCACTAATTGCGAAGAGGATGACAACTGTTGCTCCTTCACTCCATTGCCCAATAACCGCAGCACCTAAAATGGCAATTGTCATTAAAATGTTCATATCAAATTGCAATCGAGATAAACTTTTCAAACCCTTAATAAATAGAGTATATCCACCAATTAGGATCGATGCAGCATACCCGATTGTCGAAAGAATATGTTGTTCTCCATATTGCTTTCCTAAAAACCAGCTAATAACAAGCATTAAGACTGAAATATAGACCTTGATATTTTCTTTTTGTTTCCAGAACAGCTCCCGTTCTGCCTTTTTTTCATTTTCAGCCCGTAATTTTAAGTTTTCAAAAGCGCCTGCTTTTTCAATTTCCTCTATGGTTGTATTCCCAACAACCGTTATTTTAGCAGCACCAAAATTTACTTGCGCATCCAAAACACCATCCAGGTGTTTTACGTTCGTTTCGAACTTTTTAGCACAGTCAGCTCAGGTGAATCCTTGAACACGGTATATTTTTGTATCTGTTTCGTTCATTTTAGCTCTTAGTTCAGACATTGACTTTCTCCTTCATGTGGGCTATTGCAATGATAACTAACTGTTTGATGTGTTCATCATCGAGTGAATAAAACGCCATCTTTCCTTCTTTTCTATACTTCACAATCCCTTGCTTATGAAGAGTTCGTAAATGGAAGGAAGCATTTGCTACCGTACTACCTATAATATTTGCGATATCACAAACACATAGTTCAACATCTTTGCATAATGCATAGGTAATTTTTGCCCTATTTTCATCACCTAGCGTCTTAAATAATTGAGCAACGCCTGATATATCTACAGTTTGCAAATCACCCTGAATACGATTTACCTTCTCTTCATCAAAACAATAAATTTCGCAGGTATCTTTTTTGTTCATTTTATCATCCTTCATTCAAGTAATGGCTTGATTATATTATACTTCTATTTTACATTCAAGCAAACACTTTAGTGAAAATATAAAAAGAATTGAGAAGCCTCAATTCTCAGAAAGATTACTTAACTTAATCGTTAGTTTATGAGCCAACCTTCACAATCTGGCCCTTAACCTAAAGAAAGAGCACAATTCTTATTAGAGAATTGCGCCCGATTGTTTGTCAGCACTGGTTCAGCACTTCTTCTATGTCGGCTGTCAGTTTTTCCGGTTCTGTCTGTGGAGCAAAACGCTTTACCACGTTCCCTTTTCGGTCCACTAAAAATTTCGTAAAATTCCATTTGACCGCCTGTGACCCTAACGCGCCTTTGGCCTCCGTTTTTAGGTATTGATAAAGTGGATCCGCATTCGCACCATTTACGTCTACTTTTGCAAACATTGGAAAACTCACATTGTAATTCAAATCGCAAAACTGCTGAATTTCCTCGTTCGTTCCTGGTTCCTGATGACCGAATTGATTACAAGGAAACCCTAGAATCTCCAATCCTAAATCGCGGTACTTGTCATACAACGCTTGTAATCCCTTATACTGTGGTGTAAAGCCACACCTGCTCGCAGTATTGACGATAAGGACGACTTTTCCTTCGTAACGAGACAACGGCTCTGTCTGACCGTCGATTTTCTTTATTGTATAGTCATACACGCTCATTTTTGTTCATCTCCTTTTCAAAGTAACCTTATGCTCTTCACTAACCACTTCCGATACACGTGTATCCACTTGAAGTACACTTCTACGACTTGGAAAACCATAGTCGTGATTTTAGTCTCACCTCATAATAAAATTTCTTCAATCGAAGTTAATTCTCCTTCTTGAGCTGAACTGCCAGTTACTTTCAGTACATTCCTTCACAATCTTTATGCGGATTGACATAAATATCTGCTGAGTGTTTATTCAATTATCTGGCCCGTTTGTTGAATAAGTACAATTTAAAAATTATGTATAAATATTAGTGTTTTTACATTTTGTATTTAAAAAATGATCCAAAGATATTAAACAGTCTCACGCTAGCTTCAAACCATCGATTTATGGGGTTCTTACCACTTTTATTCAAACGTTTGATTAAATAAATAAAAGAACCGGAGAGTGTACCGTCGGTACGCTTCCCGATTCTTCAGAGTCCATTACAGATTACATATTCGTCTTTTTCCCCTGTTTATTTATCAACTTTGATACAGTTTGAAATACAAAGTTTTCGGGGAGATAATAAAGGGCGAATAATTACTTTTTTTGTGATTCTGCACTAGTTACTAACAATAATGTCTAGCTACCAACATTATTGTTCAGTTACCGACATTAATGTCTAGTTACCAACATTAATGTCGGTGAACATTGCCCTCTAGTCCTACAAATTAAATAAAAAAGAATTGAGAAAACACCCCAATTCTGATGATATGCTTCTTAGTATTTTTTTACGGCTTGCCCACGTAATATAGCTGAATCATTAGGTTAGAACCTCGTTATGGAAAAAGCATTTACTTTTAGTATTTCTTTAGTTTTAATGAAATGATTTCTTTAACTTCATTTTGATCATCCGAATGGAGTTTATTAAATAGTGTGAGTAGTTCCTTTTCCTTTCCATTAACTTCTAACTTATATGTATCGTTGAGATTATTGTAATACACAGAATCAATTAACAGCCATTCCAAATCAACCTTAAAATTTGTATAAATTAAAATTACAGCATCAATTGACGGTTTATACTTGTTTTGTTCTATTTCACTAAGTGTCCCCTGAGATACACCTATAATTTTAGAAAATTCAACTTGATTTAGATTATTCTCTTTCCTTATATATTTTATCCGATCTCCTAAAGTTCTCACAAATTAACTCTCCTTTAAGGGACAGCCCCGATGGTTTTGAACTCATCGGGGCTATACATAGCGGTTTCACACTTTTTTTACTGGTTTCCAACTTTTTTTACTGGTTTCCGAGTTTTTTTACTGGTTTCCGAGTTTTTTATCACTGGACACTTTCACACCCATTTAGTAAACTCTTATTCTACCGTAACTGATTTTGCCAGGTTACGCGGTTTATCAACATCACAATCACGGTGTAAGGCTGCATAGTAAGCCAGTAATTGCAATGGAATCACAGAGACAAGTGGTGTTAATAGCTCATGGACTTGTGGAATTACAAAGCTGTCCCCGTCCATTTCCAACCCTTTCATTGAGATAATGCATGGGTTAGCACCGCGGGCTACTACTTCTTTAACATTTCCGCGAATACTTAAATTAACACCCTCTTGGGTTGCAAGGGCAATGATTGGAGTCCCTTCCTCAATTAAAGCAATTGTCCCGTGCTTTAATTCACCGCCTGCAAAGCCTTCTGCTTGAATATAGGAGATTTCTTTTAACTTTAAGGCCCCTTCTAAGCCAACATAAAAATCAAGAGAACGGCCGATAAAGAAGCAATTGCGTGTAACCGGTAAAAACTCCCTTGCAACTTGTTCAATTGTCTCTTTCGATTCACAAAGAACCTCCATGGCATTTGCGATAATTCCGAGTTCACGAACAAGATCAAAACCAACTTCTAATTCCCGGCTTTTCGCTGTAACCTCTGCTAAGATTGCCAAGACTGCCAATTGTGCTGTATAGGCTTTTGTTGAAGCAACCGCAATTTCAGGTCCAGCATACAGCAATACCGTATAATCTGCCTCACGAGAAAGCGTGGAACCTGGCACATTTGTAATCGTTAAGGCAGGATGGCCCAACTCTTTTACCGATACTAGTACCGCACGGCTGTCAGCAGTCTCTCCACTTTGAGAAATGAAAATAAACAATGGTTTTTCAGATAAAAGCGGCATGTTGTAAACAAATTCACTCGAAACATGTACTTCCACTGGAATCTTTGCTATTTTTTCAATAAACTGCTTACCAACCAGACCAGCATGATAAGAAGTCCCTGCCGCAATAATATAAATGCGATCAGATTCTTTCATCGCCTTGATAATCTTCGAGTCAATTGTTAGCTGACCTTTTTTATCCTGATATTTTTGGATAATTTTACGCATCACTAACGGCTGTTCATCAATTTCCTTTAGCATGTAGTGAGGATATGTTCCCTTTTCAATGTCACTTGCATCCAGTTCAGCTGTATAGGGGTTTCGGCTGATGGTCTCACCCTGCAGATTTTGAATTGTAACTTTATCCTTTGTGATAATAACAATTTCTTTATCCATTAGTTCAACAAATTGATCTGTCACTTGGAGCATGGCCATGGCATCACTTGCAATAACATTGAATCCATTCCCAAGACCTACTAAAAGCGGGCTCTTGTTTTTTGCAACATAAATCGTATCTTTGTCTTGCTCATCTAAAAAAGCAATCGCATAGGACCCACGCAAAAGAGAGAGCGTTTTACGGAATGATTCAAGAACCTCAAGACCTTCCTTAACAAATAACTCGGTTAACTGTACAATCACTTCTGTATCCGTATCACTTACAAATGGAACATCTTTTAAATATTCACGTTTTAAAAGATCAAAGTTTTCAATCACACCGTTATGAACAAGGGTAAAGCGGCCAGAGGCGCTTTGATGCGGATGTGCATTTGTTTTGCTTGGAACACCATGTGTTGCCCAACGTGTATGACCAATTCCAGTATTGGCTGAAACTTGATCATCAACGATCCCGCGAAGGTCTGCAATCCTGCCCTTTTCTTTAAAAATAGTTACTCCGCTGTCGTTCACAATTGCAATCCCTGCAGAGTCATATCCTCTATATTCAAGCTTTTCAAGACCTTTTAATAAAATTTCTTTTGAATCTTTATTTCCAGTAAAACCAACGATTCCGCACATTTTTTGTTTCCTCCCTGGGAGGGGGGCAAGATAGCATGGGGCGATACTTGCCCCCTTTTGTCTTTTGTATTGTTTGAATGTAACGCAATATCCCCTCTTTGTGCATTAAGTTGCCTTAATGTTTTAAAGCAGGACTTTCGGTTGTGCGTTTCAACCGGGAGGTATCCGCCGAAAATTCGATACTCCTCCTCCTCGTCAACTAGTCCAATCGCGTACGGCTAGTTCTGGCGCTTTTTGAAAAATAAACACGTCTGCCCACCTTTCTAAAAAAATACGCTTTGTGCAATACAAAGCAAATATAGCATACATGAAATTGTTAATTTCCGTCAATTAATATTCGCCAAAGTAGTAGGATATTGAATGTAATATACTGATAGAAATCCTCTATAAAATAAAATATGCATAAGGGCTGCCAACGGTTCCCTTATGCATATCGTTATCATTATTCTGCTAATCCCATTTCGGCTTTTACTACAGCAACAATGCGATCGACGTATTGTTCACATAGTTCTTCGCTTGGTGCCTCTGCCATAACACGTACAAGTGGTTCGGTTCCAGATGGGCGGACTAGGATCCTTCCATCTCCGTTCATTTCACTTTCAACTTGTTCAATAATCTCTTTGACCTTTTGGTTGTCGGTTACATGGTGTTTATCCGTCACTCTAACATTGACTAGTTTTTGCGGGAACTTTTTCATCTCCGCTGCCAACTCTGACAATGGCTTTTTCGTAATCTTCAAGATGTTAACCAATTGAAGACCAGTCAGAAGACCATCACCAGTAGTATTATAGTCTAAGAAAATAATGTGACCTGATTGCTCTCCGCCCAGATTATAGCCGCCTTTTTTCATTTCTTCCACAACATAGCGATCGCCTACCGCGGTTTGGGCACTATGAATTCCAAGACTTTCAAGCCCCTTGTAGAAACCTAAATTACTCATTACTGTCGAAACAACAGTTCCATGTTTTAAGCGGCCCTGCTCTTTTAAATACTTCGCACAGATATACATAATTTGGTCGCCATCAACGATATTTCCTTTTTCATCAACGGCGATCAAACGGTCCCCATCACCGTCAAAGGAAAGCCCTACATCCGCGCCTTTTTCAAGCAAGAAGGAGGCAAGTGCTTCCGGATGTGTCGACCCTACACCAGCATTAATATTCAAGCCATTTGGTGAAGCTCCCATAGTTGACAGGTCAGCATCTAGGTCAGCAAATAAATGAGTGGCAAGTGCAGAAGTTGAGCCGTGTGCACAGTCTAAAGCAATGTGTATTCCTGAAAAATCTTCATCCACTGTATTTTTTAAATATTGAAGATACTTTTGGCCGCCTTCAAAATAATCCATTTCTTGCCCAAGATCAGCACCAATCGGCCGCGGCAATTCATCGACAGGTATATCAATTAACTTCTCAATTTCTAATTCCTGTTCATCAGAAAGCTTGAATCCATCAGGACCAAAAAACTTAATTCCATTATCTTGTACAGGATTATGTGAAGCGGAAATCATGACACCAGCCTGGGCTCCCATTACTTTTGTCAAATAAGAAACACCAGGGGTTGATATCACTCCAAGTCTCATTACTTCTGCTCCTATAGAGAGTAACCCTGCTACAAGTGCACCTTCAAGCATATGACCGGAAATGCGTGTATCACGACCTATAAGGACTTTAGGACGCTCCTTATCTTTTGTTAAAACAAAACCGCCAAACCGGCCTAATTTGAATGCAAATTCAGGAGTTAATTCACTATTTGCAATTCCGCGAACCCCATCGGTGCCGAAATATTTACCCATTTTAAAAATCGCTCCTTATCAAATATATTGCTCCATTTTATACAGCTTTTGATATCGTAATTTTGGCTGTAGAATTATCAAGATTCCAACTCAAGCCCGAAGGACCATCTACCTGAATTTGAACATCATGGTCACCTTCAGTTAAATTGGTAAGATCAACGTAAGCGCTAAAGTCTCCTAATGCTGCTGCATTTACTTTGTCGCTCGGTCCATTTACCGATAAACTGACAGTCTGTCCTACCGGGTTCATAAAAACAGCTTTATACTGAGATGCTAAACCACGTGTACCTATTGGAATTCCCGAAAGCTTTTTTGAACCATTTGCGCCAATTTTTACTGTAGCCTTTACAAGCTCTGGCGTAACCTTTGTAATACCGTTCGGAATAATGACGGGAAGTGTAAGGGTTGTATTATCGGTAATTTGGCTGACATCAACCTCTACCCGTACATGATCAGTACTCTTGAGAACAGCCTCATCTCCTGTGATTGTTGCTTGTGGTGTATCAAGATCAATCGAACTTATTGTAACGCCATTTGGCGGTGTTCCTTTTTGAACTATATCTATCGGAACCGTTTTACTGGTATTTTTTATTGGTAAAGTAACTTTTACAGTTTGTGGTTCTACGACGACATCTAATTTATTTAAATCTTTATCCAGAACCCTTACAGGAGCATCATCTGTGACCGTTGCATTCGCGGATTGACCTAAGGCCAATGTAGCTTTGACATAAGTAATTCGGTCAATGACATCTTTAGCACCGGAAATCGTAACTTTGTTCGGCTCAACCGTAGGTGTTCCCGCAGTATATCCATCTGCTATATTGCCTTTGTTGTATTCAGCAGTAACCTTGAACATTTTTGTCACTTTCTCCTGAACAGAAACATTCACATATGAAGGTTTTACAGATACCTTTAATTTATCAGACATATTCCTCACTTTTAGCTTTACGGTTTGGTTCCCAATCTTTGCTTTGGTGAGATCCACATATACTTCAAAGTTTCTTAATGCCTTTGCTGACTGGACAAGACTGAGTGGACCATCAACCGTAACACTAACATTAGAGGGAAGACCGGATACAACTAAGTTACTCGTATCATAATAGGCCTTCACAGGAATATCCGTAATTGTAGCCTCCGTTTGATCACCGGGAACATCCACACTAAGCTTGCTTCCGGACTGCGCCGGTACAGAAGAATAAAGTAGCAGTGCAAGCAATAAAGCAATAACCTTTATAAACCAAGGATTATCCATCAGTTTATCCATTTTTCTTCCCCCTCCAGTTCCAACGTGCTGAGGAAGCTTGTTTGTTTGGATTTAATAATTCATTGGAGAGCAATTCCTTAAATAAATCCGCACTTAAATCGCGGTGAAGCTCACCATTTTTTGTTAACGAAATACCACCCGTCTCCTCTGATACGACTACTGTGATACTATCCGTTACCTCACTGATCCCTAAGGCCGCCCTATGCCTTGTTCCAAGTTCCTTCGAAATAAACGGACTTTCTGATAAGGGCAAATAGCATGCCGCGGCTGCTACAGAGGTTTTTTGAATAATGACAGCCCCATCATGAAGCGGGGTGTTTGGTATAAAAATATTTATAAGTAATTCAGAAGAGATTTTCGAATTCAAGGGAATGCCCGTTTCTATGTAATCACTCATTCCTGTTTCTCTCTCAATTGAAATTAATGCCCCAATTCTGCGTTTTGCCATATAATCTGTCGCTTTAATAATCGCATTAACTGTTTTTTCTGGGTCGTCATCTTCCTGGCTGCTGCTTCTCGAAAAGAATTTCCCCCTGCCTAGTTGTTCAAGGGCTCTGCGAAGCTCTGGTTGAAAAATGATGATGATTGCTAAAAATCCCCAAGTTATGGCCTGTTCCATAATCCAGCTTAATGTTTTTAAGCCGAAAAAGTCACTGATAACACGAACAATAAGAATGACAAAGATCCCCTTCAGCAATTGAACAGCCTTTGTACCCCTTATCACCATTATCAATTTATATATCACATACCAAACAAGAAGAATATCAACAACACTGGCTAAATATTTCATAAACGTGAAATCTGCAAACGGCATTGTTCTTCCTCCGTATGTTTACTAAAGTAACTAATATATTATATCATAAATTTCTCCATAGCTAATGTTTGGACATAGTGTAAAAAAAAAGAAATCACCCAAAAGGTGATTTCCATCATTTTATCCGCTAATGACGCGGACCACATCCTTACCAGTTTTTTTGATATAATACCAAATCCAATCAAACACTTCATTGATTTCTTCAATGTCACCCGTGACATGGCCTGCAGAAGCCATATACTTTTCCCCATTAATGACTGTTACATTTCCCTGAACTTCCCCTTCAATTTTCAGCTTCCCATTTTTGACAACAACGTCCCCTCTTACAACCTTCCCCTTTGGAACAATAACGGTATGATTTTTCACAATGAGATTATGTTGGTTTGAAACTGAAAATTCACGATTTCCACTCCAAGTCGATAGAAAGCTTCCCATCATTAAGATCATAAACATGGAAGCTGCAGCAATAAAGGGGTGCCTTTGCAGCCATCGCAGAATCGTAAATTTTTTCTTTTCTTCTGGCAAACTTGCCATAATTCTCGCTGTAAAATCATCTGGTGCTTGTATATTTGAAGTACTTTGGATAAGGGCAACTGTCTTTTTTAATTCATTGAATAGAGATGCACACTCTGGGCAATTGTGAAGGTGCTCTCTTAATTGTATCTCTTTTTCCTGATCAAGCTCGTCATCTAAAAATTCATGCATCAAATCTATAATTTCCTCAGGACATCTCAATTTTCTCACCTCTTATCATACACGTCTTAACTGTTGCCTTAAGGCTTCCCGTCCGCGGTGAATCCTTGTTTTCACCGTACCTAATGGTAAATCAAGAATCTCACTAATTTCATTTAAAGATAATTCCTCAATATATTTTAAGACAATGACAGATCGGTATTTTTCAGGGAGCTTTAGAATTTCCTTTTGAATTGTTTCGTGTAATTCCAAGCTTTCAACCTCAACATCTGGCGACTCAACATCAGAAGGAATTTGTGAATATAGCGTTAATCCTTCTGTGCCGGACACTTCTGCATCTAAATAGAAATCAGGTTTCTTTTTTCGTATTCGGTCAATGCACAAATTGGTTGCAATCCGAAAAAGCCAGGTTGAAAATTTGAGTTCCGTTTTAAAGGTATCTATATTTACATATGCCCTAATAAAGGTTTCCTGAGCAACATCTTCTGACTCATGGCGATTACCAAGCATCCTGAAACAAATTTGATAGACCTTATTTTTATAAATCTCAACAATTTCACCAAAAGCATTCTGATCGCCCTTTTTGACCTGTTTGATCCTCTTTTTGACGATGGCTTCCATTCATTTACCTCCGCGCGAGTATGCGGCTATACGATATTACGAATCGATAGCGAAAAAGTTTCATTTACAAAGAACTTTTTAATACTTCCTATTTTAACAAAAATTGGTGGTAACCGCTCTGTCT
>JAUZQA010000699.1 GCA_030705665.1 Bacillota bacterium | reverse complement strand
TTGGCCTTGGCGTTGCCGCAATCGGTGAAAAAGGCGAGCCGATTTTGAAGTTCTTTAGAGGAACAGCGGATGCCATGTTCTACGTTACCAACCAGATTAGGAAGGTTGCTCCAATTGGTGTTTTTGCTTTGATTGGTGTTACTGTTTCTAAATTTGGGATAGCATCGATTATCCCGCTTTGAAAACTCGTACTGACTGTTTATGGTGCTATGTTCTTCTTTGTCATCGTCGTTCTTGGACTTGTTGCCAAAATTGCTGGCTATAACATCTTTAAACTATTAGCTTACTTGAAAGATGAATTAATCTTAGGATATTCAACAGCAAGCTCGGAAACCGTTCTCCCAAGGATTATGGAAAAAATGGAGCGAATCGGTTGTCCAAAAGGAATTACTTCCTTCGTTATTCCGACAGGTTATTCTTTTAACCTTGACGGCTCGACCCTTTACCAAGCCATTGCCGCTTTGTTTATCGCGCAAATGTATGGCATCCATTTGAGCATCGGCCATCAAATCACGTTAGTGTTGATTTTAATGGTAACTTCAAAAGGGATTGCCGGGGTTCCTGGTGTTTCAATCGTCGTTCTGCTTTCCACATTAGGAAGCGTAGGTATTCCAGTTGAAGGTTTAGCGTTTATTTTAGGAGTTGACCGTCTCTTGGATATGGCTCGTACAGCTGTAAACGTGGTAGGAAACTCACTAGCAGCGATTGTCATTTCAAAATGGGAAGGCCACAAACTAAAAGACCGTCCAGAGAAACTAGCAGCTTAATTTTTACAAAGGGGTAACACACTGGGGTGAGGATTGGGGATCTTCAACCCAGTTACATAATATATTTTTAAAAAAAATAAATTAGAGGTGTCTACACATGTCAGTCAATACTTTAGTAAAAGAAGAGATTGCAAAGCAGCAGCAAGAGGAACAAGAATCATTAAAAATGTACCATTCCACCCAAAAGGTTATTCATGAAGCTTTAATGAAATTAGGCTTTGGAGAAGAAATGTATGAACTATTAAAAGAACCATTACGGTTTTTAGAGGTTCGCATTCCTGTAAGAATGGATGACGGCACTGTTAAAGTATTTACAGGTTACCGTTCACAGCATAATGATTCAGTTGGTCCTACGAAAGGCGGCATTCGCTTCCATCCTGAAGTAGATGAAGCTGAAGTGAAAGCATTATCCGTTTGGATGAGCTTGAAATGTGGAATTACCAATCTGCCATTTGGAGGCGGTAAAGGCGGCATTATTTGTGACCCGCGTCAAATGTCATTAAGAGAACTTGAACGTTTAAGCCGGGGCTATGTGCGGGCAATCAGCCAAATTGTTGGACCTAACAAGGACATTCCAGCACCGGATGTTTATACCAATGCGCAAATCATGGCATGGATGATGGATGAGTACAGCCATCTGCGTGAATTTGACTCTCCAGGATTTATTACAGGTAAACCAATTGTATTGGGCGGATCGCAAGGCCGCGAAACCGCAACTGCCCGTGGGGTAGCCATCGTGATTGAAGAAGCAGCGAAGAAAAAGGGCATTGAGCTAAAAGGTGCCCGCGTTGTCATTCAAGGCTTTGGTAATGCCGGCAGCTATTTAGCAAAATTCATGCATGACGCCGGTGCAAAGGTTGTCGGGGTATCTGATGTTTACGGTGCGATTGCTGATCCAGATGGACTTGATATTGACTATTTACTAGACCGCAGAGACAGCTTTGGAACATTCTCTAAGTTATTTAAAGATACAATTTCAAATAAAGAATTATTCGAACTGGATTGCGACATTTTGGTGCCGGCAGCCATTTCCAGCCAGATTACCGAAGACAATGCCTATGACATTAAGGCATCGATCGTCGTCGAAGCAGCCAATGGACCAACCACACTGGAAGCAACGAAGATCTTAAATGAACGTGGCATTTTCCTAGTTCCAGATATTTTATCCAATGCCGGCGGTGTAACGGTTTCTTACTTCGAATGGGTGCAAAATAACCAAGGCTACTATTGGACAGATGAAGAAGTAGAAGAGAAATTGAAAAAAATCATGGTCGATTCATTTGACAAGATCTATCAAGTCTCAAAATCCCATAAAGTCGATATGCGCTTAGCAGCATATATGGTCGGGATCAGAAAACTGGCAGAAGCCTCTTCATTCAGAGGATGGGTCTAATTTTTGAAAAAACTCTTTCCGTTTTTGAACGGGAAGAGTTTTTTTTAAAAAGAGCCTCTATATGCCCGAGGGATGGTGCAAATCGGGGTTTGGGTAACATAGAAGGCGTCAATGTGCCAAAACGCGGGAGAAAACCTCTTCAAAAGTAACATAGACAAAGAAAGTGCTTGTTTGTCCAACATAGCGACAAAGCTTATAGAAAAAAGGCCTTGATCATTAGAATCAAG
>JAUZQA010000698.1 GCA_030705665.1 Bacillota bacterium | reverse complement strand
CTTGAATCTCATTCTCTTCCAGTGAGGATGTGAAAATATGAGCCAACAGGATAAAAATAAGCGAAACCCGTTTCAGGCAATGACATTAATGTCGCAAATTGTCTCCCAGTTAGTCGGGTGCATCCTCATAGGAATTTTTGCTGGCCGCTGGCTGGATCATAAATGGGGTACCGAACCAATTTTTTTAATTATCGGACTGTTAATTGGTTTAGCAGCAGGGACGTATTCTATGATCATAACAATCCGCAATTTTAACTCGGGAGATTGAAGATTTATGCCGGAATTTATCGAAATGTATAATCGAGCACGTAAATGGATGCTGTATTTAATGTCTATTTATGTACTTGGTTGGGGCTTTACAACTTACAAGGCCGCTTTTTTAGGGCTGCTTCTCGGGACAGCTTTAAGCTATGTTAATTTATTAATGCTGTTTAAGCATATGCGGAAATTTGATAAGTCCGTCACAAATGGGAAAAAAGTCCGCAGTGTAGGCTCAATTTCCCGTTTAACGATTGCAGCGCTTTCAGCAGTAATTGCCATCAGATGGCCACATTATTTTAATATCATCTTTGTTATAGTGGGACTAATGACAAATTATCTTGTCATTATGATAGATTATTTATTCCATTCATCAATTCATATAAAGAACAGGAAGTGAGGTGAGTTTTAATATGGCAGTGAAATTCATTGGCCTCTATTTTAATTTAACAAACGTTGTGATGATCACAGTAGCAAGTCTGATTGTGTTCATTATTGCTGTGACTGCAACTAGAAAATTGGCCATGAAACCAACAGGGATGCAAAACTTTTTAGAATGGATAATGGATTTCGTCAAATCAATCATCAACAGCACGATGGACTGGAAAGATGGCGGACGTTTCCACATACTGGGACTTACGTTAATTATGTATATCTTTGTTTCAAACATGCTTGGTCTTCCATTCTTAATTGAATTCAACGGGCATGAGTGGTGGAGGTCGCCAACCGCTGACCCAATGGTTACGATGACATTGGCGACAACAGTAATCGTCCTTTCTCATTTCTATGGGGTTAAGCTAAAAGGGGCAAAAGAATATGGAAAAGGATTTTTTACTCCGCTTCCGTTCCTATTCCCATTAAAAATTATTGAGGAATTTGCGAACAACTTAACACTAGGTCTCCGGCTTTACGGTAACATTTATGCGGGTGAATTGTTGCTTTCACTTTTAGTTGGAGGGTTAGCACATACAGGTGTTATTGGTGCAATAGCAGCTGTACCAGTAACAATGGCTTGGCAGGCGTTTTCGATCTTTGTCGGTTCGATCCAGGCATACCTATTTACAATGCTGACAATGGTTTATATGTCACATAAAGTCAGTCATGATCACTAAGATATTCCTGTTTTCATTATTAGCAAATTATTAAAATAATATATTTTTAGCCAATTTAAAGGAGGAACTTTAAAATGAATCTTATAGCAGCAGCAATTGCAGCTGGACTAGCAGCAGTAGGTGCAGGTATCGGTAACGGTCTTGTAGTAGGACGTACAGTAGAAGGAATTGGTCGTCAGCCAGAAGCACGTGGATTACTTCAAACATACATGTTCATCGGTATTGGTCTAGTAGAAGCATTGCCTATCATCGGTGTCGTTGTCGCGTTCATGGTATTGGGCCGATAATATTAGCGAAAGTTTAAGTGGCGAAGCAGGATTTGTAAAAAACTTCGCCATTCATTTATGTAACGGTAAGAAAGCGTTTAGTGAAAGTCAACAACTCTTGAAGGGAGTGAACCCGGGGTGTTAACAAGCAGTTTAGTATTAGGAGCAGCAGAAACTACCCATTTCAATGGCGGAGACGTACTCTTCCAATTAATTATGTTTTTAATCTTGTTAGCATTGCTGAAAAAATTCGCTTGGAAGCCGCTAATGGGCATGATGAAACAGCGTGAAGATCATATTGCCAACGAAATTAACACGGCAGAGGCTAGCCGTTTAGAAGCGAAAAAATTACTTGAAGAACAACGTGCAATTTTAAATGAAGCTCGTAATGAAGCACACAGTTTAATCGAAGCAGCCAAGAAGCAAGGCGATATCCAGCGTGAAGAAATTATCACATTGGCACGTGGCGAAGGTGATCGTATTAAAGATGCTGCAAAGCGTGAAATCGATCAGGAAAAAGAAAAAGCTGTGGCAGCAATTCGTGAGCAAGTGGCTTCCTTATCTGTGCTAATTGCCTCTAAGGTAATTGAAAAGGAATTAACGGCACAAGATCAAGACAAGCTGATTAATGAATATATTCAAGAGGCAGGAGAAGAGCGATGATGGGCTCAATGGTAGCAAGGCGCTACGCGTTAGCTCTTTTTCAACTCGTGAAGGAGCAGCAGCTTATTGATACAGTAGAAGAAGAACTTCGCGTAGTCAAAGAAGTCT
>JAUZQA010000697.1 GCA_030705665.1 Bacillota bacterium | reverse complement strand
GGTTTTCTTTTCACCATTTTCAGCAGTTACAACAATCGTAATTTCCGTTTTTTCAGCGGAAAGCTGAACAGAAACTCCCTTATCAGTAACAGGGGAATCATTTACTAGAATACTAGCTGTATTTTCAGCAGCAACTGGTGATACTGTAATTTCATTCACCTCATTAGCAACTTGGACAGAATACGAAGTCACAGCTGCATCAAATTTAGGTGAAAGCTCCCCATTAGATAACTGAATGTCTTGGAGAAGGTTGTTACTGCTTTTCTTTCTCGTAATGGTTAGATTATAAGTATTAGCTGCATTAACCCCGTCATCCACCTTGATGGCAATTTGATTATCCCCTGTTTGCAAGAGAATAGGTTTTGTGGGATCTTCGACTGTTTGTCCATTCACAGTGATTGTGATTGCAGCTTTCTCATCCACACTACTAGCAAGCAATGTTATACTTTGAACATTATTTTCAACGGTTGCTGTATATTTATAAAGGTCTGGCAAAAATGTCTGGTCTAATGTGGTTCCCTCTATTTCCAGATTTGATAACACATTGACGGGTGCCTTCTGTTCATTTTGGACTGACACTTGAGAGGTATTATCTTCGCCAGAGGCATACACAGAAGGTAAGGACGGCGCCCCCATTCCAAACATTGAAATAACAAGAACAATGCTGACGCCCTTGCCAATTGATACTTTTTTTAGCATCGCTACCTACCCCATTTCATGATCAATCGAAATTGGGTATAGGATAACAAAACTTGCTTAACTTTTTCTTAAAATTTATCCTGACTGTCATTTGAAATTTTTTTAATGAATTGTTAATAATTTTGTCGTTGTTTTTTTACTTAAAAAGGTTAAACTGTTAATCGTGTGATAACACTCCCCGATCCATTCGGAGGGGAGTTGATTACCTGCCATCTGCAATATGCTGATGGGTTAAAAGTTGTTTGGACTTATTCATTACTCTGGCTTTAAATTCAAACATATTGGGTCTTTGGCCATGATTTAAGTCCAAACAACGGCAAAACAACTGCTCCAGTCATTTATCTCCAAATACTAACGATCGGTGAACTGTTCCCCGCTGCACCTGCATGTGACAATCCGTAAATATCTTCAATTGTTCTTAATAAGTTAAAATGATTTAAGTTTTCACTATATTGTCCCGTTTTTATCATTGGTCCGACAAAAAAAGTTGGGATCGTATTATTTTGCGTGCCCTCATCTTCATCCCACGTAACAATTAACAAACTATTATGTGTCTTTGCCCATTGAACATAGGGATCCAAATGAGCTTTTAACCATTGATCTGCTTCCTGAATGGTCCCGTCATGCATATCATTTTGAAGGGTAGGAATGACAAATGAAACAGTCGGCAGCTTCTCAAAATTCTTTGGAAAATTGGTTAGTGGCTGATTGGCCTCTTTTGGTATATTCGTAAAATTGACCCATGGATTATGTTTGCGAGCATAACCGCTTTTTCCTGTTGATTCTCCATTATAGCCTGCTATTGGCAGCCCTTCTGAATATCCGATAAACGAATACTTTTTTTCAATTAACTCACTGGCTAAATTAGCTGAAGAAAACTTTGATGCCGGAATGCTATCATTTGTTACCCCCTGATTGGACCCGGAAAATAAATCTAAATAATTGGGCTGACTAGGATGCTCAATAGCATGAAAGTTGGTAAAGTTGGCTCCTTCGTTCATAAGTAAATTCATGTAAGGAGCAGAAGAATGATTGGTAATTTGACTTTGTGAATGATTCTCTTCAACAACAATAACAATATGGTCAATCCTTGGAAGACTTACTTTTTCAATTTGCTTTTTTGCCGTTTTAACGGGAGCAGTCTCTTGGTTAGATTCGTGTTGTGTACAAGCGCCTAAAATGATCACGATTCCGAAAAGTAAGAAAAACCATTTAACTTTTTTCACCATGCTTCCTCCTTCATTATTTTCCTAAATGGTTTAGGAAAAACCATACACTTTTTGATAAACGTTCCGCAGGTCTTGTAATAACATTTGCTACTACTGGATAGGGGGAATAGTCTCTCCAATAAAATAGTTTTCCGTTAGACACTTCCAATTTGGCAGCTGATTCCAGGACAACTCCATAACCGATACCTTCCATAACAAATTGCTTCACAGCCTCTGTTGAATCAAGTCTCATAATATCCAAATCCAAATCATCATGTAAAGGGATCATTACATCTCCTGGCAAGAGGATCGTCCTGCTATTAAATGAAAATGATGGCTGGATGCCGATGAGCCTTTCTTGAGAATACCCTGTAACCCGAAAAGCCAGCAGATCATCGGGTTCTTTTAGAGTTAGTCCAACATCAATATTCCCCATCCGAACGGATCTTTCGATTTCCACATCTGTGCTTGTTTCGATCTCAACTGTAATATCTGGGTAAG
>JAUZQA010000696.1 GCA_030705665.1 Bacillota bacterium | reverse complement strand
GGTGGTCAGGATGGAAACCTGGAAAAGCCAATTAATGGATGGGATTGAAGATTTACAGCCTTATCTGGAAAGCAAGGAAATTAATTCATACGAAGCTGTAAAAGAATATTTTAAAAATGTGTTCAGTAATTTTTTAAATGGAGTGGAGGAAAGTAAATCAGGCATAACTGAAAGAAAACATGAACTATATCTTTATTTGGGTAAAGTGTCAATGGCGATAATTGACCAAGAAGATAATATAACAGTGTGGTCCTTAGCTTCCACAGAAAGTAGGATTATAGCAATCCTGGACTTTGAAAAAGGACATTGTTTTGTTAAATATGTAAATCCGATGAGAACCGTATATTTAAGCGAGACCGAAATTGAAAAAATTTTCGAACAAGGATTTTTGAAGACTATTCAGAGCCACTGATTTATTAGATTGTAAGCATTCATAATAGATGACGTAATATAAATCCCCTGTTACCACGATGACAGGGGATTTTTGTGACTTTATTTTGTGTACCTTGAAAATAAAAAACATCCTGTTATCACAATGATACTGCCGACGAATTCAGCCCATTTTAGCGTTTCATGTAAAATAAAAAAGGCAAGGACAGCCGTAAAGATGGGATTAAAGTTTAAAAGGATCCCAGCTTTTATAGCACCAATTTTCTGTACACCTATGTTCCATAGGGTCATACAAACAACAGTAGACACTATCCCAGTATAGAATAGTGCAAGGATAAAGGGAATATCTATATTCGTAATATGAAAATGTGTTAAGTTAAATGGTAAGAGCAGTGTCACTCCAAAAACCCCTGAATAAAAGGTTGCCGTAACGGGAGGTACTCTTTTCATAGCCCACTTGCCACAAATAGAATAAATTCCCCACAACATAACGGCAGCAACCATCCATAAATCCCCATTATTAAAATGAAGAGACAAAATTCGATTGAGTGAACCCTTTGACAGGATAACCAAAACCCCAAAAAGCGAAAACAGCATAGCCAGCAGTTGCCGAAATTTTATTTTCTCATGAAGAAAAAGGGCTGAAACAAGTGCAATTGAAAGTGGATTTAGTGTAGAAATCAAACCAGTATTGATCGCTGATGTTTGGGCAATTGCTAAAAATTGAAAGATATTAAAAAAAACTACACCAGTAATCCCCATTAAAAATAATGGCAAAATAGCATCTTTTGGTGGAAGCATTTTACCTCTATTTTTTTTTACCAAAGGGAACAGGACGATGATGGCAATAGTCCAACGTAATATCGTTAACATAATGGGTGTGGCATGACCGATGAGAAACTTGCTGTATACAAAATTTCCTCCCCAAAGAAAGCTAGTTAACAGCAGAATCAAGACATAAAAAATAGGCATTTAAGGGTACTCCTTAAGATTTAAATAATGCAAAATTATTTCTTGAAAATTGAGTCTTTATTCTCAAAAACTATTTTATCAAATTTTAAAATATTGAGATATAATAATATTAAGAACTGTAAAATACAACCAATCTTTATGATATTTCTAAGAATTAACTCTTTCAAAAAATGGTGTCTCTTAGGGATAAAATAATCACTTAAAAAATATGATGTGTTAAGGGGGGATTATTTTGGACATTCGAGTGATTGAAAGGGAAGAAATGAAAGTTGTGGGCATTCCCTGGAATGGAACCTATTCAGAAACGGATCAAATTCCATTCCTATTTGCCAGAATGAAAAAACGCTTTGATGAGGTGCTCTATCAAAAGAATCATAATATTTTTATAGCTCCCTTTCATGGGAGAGAGACAGAAATGACCTATTATGTGACTGTACCGGTTGAAGAATTTACGAATATCCCTGAGGGAATGATCGGTTTTACCATCCCAGAAAAAAATTATGTATTTTGTATGCATAACGGAAAGGCAGCAGAGATTGAACATACATACCGGGGAATAGAGGATTGGATGGAGGAATATGGCTATGAACAGGACCATCAGGCACTTTGTTTAGAAGTTTATAAATCCAATATAAGCGAAATTGATTTTATTGATGAGCTGATTAAATTTGAAATCTATATCCCAGTAAAGAAATACAGTAAAATTCAATATAAGTATAACTTTTAAGTTAAAAAACAACGCCATAATTCCAAACTTTTTATTACAATTAGCTTTTTTTCATTAAAAATAAAAAACATTTGCTAAAATAAAAACATGGGGAAAGAATATCTTCCTCATGTTTTTTATTAATTGTTGTGAAATGTTGAACAAAATAAATATTTTGATTCTTCCTGGATGGGCGTGATCATATGAAAAATAAAAAGGTAGTTATTATTGGCGGCGGTATTACAGGGATGACTGCTGCATATTTTTTGCAGAAAGAAATAAAGGAAAAGTCACTTCCCTTAGAAGTTAAATTGATTGAATCAAGCAATCGGCTTGGCGG
>JAUZQA010000695.1 GCA_030705665.1 Bacillota bacterium | reverse complement strand
CCTTTAATGGAATTCCAGCTTCAAAGCAAGCTGCTGTTCCGTCCCCCGTCATATTGATGGCATTTGTTGTCCGGCTCCAATAGATCCGGCCAAATCCTCCTGTCGCGATTACCACCGCTTTTGCTTGAATGGAATGGATTTCACCGCTACGTATATCCATTGCAACGATTCCTTCAAGCTTCCCATCCTCAACTGCAATGGATAAAAGATACCAATCATCATGGAATTTTACGTTATTTTTCAAGCATTGCTCGTATAAGGAATGTAAAATAACGTGACCAGTTTTATCAGCTGAGTAGCATGTCCTTGGACTTGATGCGCCGCCAAACGGCCTTTGAGCAATCCGGCCATTTTCATCTCGGGAAAATGGGACTCCGAAATAATCCAGTTCTGAAATGACCTTTGGCATATTAGAAGTAAAAAACTCAACTGCGTCCTGATCAGCCAAAAAGTCGCTCCCTTTTACTGTATCTCTAAAATGTTTTTCCGTTGAATCTGATGGATCGCGATAGCCCATCGCGGCATTGATGCCGCCTTGTGCCGCCCCGGTATGGGAACGGGTCGGGAAAATTTTCGAAAGACACGCGACACGCAAATTTTTATCTTCACTTGCTGAAAGTGCAGCCATCATGCCTGCACCTCCAGCACCTACTACTACTACATCATAAGTTAGCATGGAATGTTCACCTCAAACTCTTGTTAGTCTAATGCACAGTTTCGTGCCTACCAGTTTATGCCCTGCCGCCTTCTTGGGCAGGTTCACTCATTTTATGCAAAGTTCTTTAACTGTTTTGGTTTACTGGTAAAGAACTTTCACGCATATTTTCTATCTCCTGCTATTGGCTGCTTTTTCTTGATGTCCTCAGTTTCAATAAATGTTAACTGTACTTTCCCGCATTTTGAGCAAACTTGAAAAGGAATAATTAATTCATAATCATCATCACAGCCATGATAAAGCTCTTCCCTTTGTTCTGTTTTTAAATCCGCATAACAACAACTAGATTTCATCATAGTTTCTTGCCTCCTTTTATGAAAGAATTTGATAGATGATCAGGTTTTCAAAGACTTAATACTTTTCACCATAATCCACCAATCTTTTTGTCGCCAGACCCTAAACAAAAGCCTGGCGACCATTTCTACTTATACAAGGACTAAATCATTTTCTTTTTCATGAAGCTTTTTATCAAGTAATTCCTTGCCAGCAATACCAGGATGCGTCATTTCAAATGGGTGTAAGATAAGATCCAGCTCGTCATTAGATAAAACACCTCTTTCAAGGACAATTTCTCTAACCGGTCTGTTTGAAATAATTGCTTCCCTTGCAATCGATGCCGCTGTTTCATAGCCGACGTGTGGATTGATTGCTGTGATTACACCTACGCTATTATTCACGTAAGCTTCTAATCTTTCTTTGTTAGCTGTAATGCCGCTTAAGCAATGGGTGCGGAATACTGTAAAGACATTGGTCATTACTTTAATAGATTGTAATAGATTGAAAACGATGACAGGTTCCATAACATTGAGTTCAAACTGCCCTGCCTCGGATGCCATGCTGATTGTCAGGTCATTCCCGACTACCTGGAAAGCACTTTGATTTAGGACCTCTGCCATAACCGGGTTCACTTTTCCTGGCATTATAGATGAACCTGGCTGGCGTGCCGGAAGATTAATTTCACCTAAACCACATCGTGGACCAGAGGTCATCATCCGTAAATCATTTGCCACTTTTGACATGTTAAGCATGCAGACTTTTAGGGCAGCTGATACTTCGATATAACAATCAGTATTTTGGGTTCCATCAACAAGGTCTTCTGCTCCTTTTAATGGGAAACCTGATATTTCCGCTAAAAACTTAACCGCCTTTTCGATATATTCCGGTTCAGCGTTTAATCCTGTCCCAACAGCTGTTGCTCCAATATTGACTTCATATAAATTATTGCATGTGGCTTTAATCCGTTTTATATCCCTTCGCAACACACGTGCGTAAGCTTCAAACTCCTGGCTGAGAAGGATAGGTACAGCGTCCTGCAGATGAGTCCGCCCCATTTTAATCACTCCATCAAACTCATTTGCCTTTTTCATAAATTCTAAGTGAAGGTCTTCCATCACTTTAATTAGTTTTTCTAAAGTCATTAGTGCAGACAAATGAATCGCTGTTGGGAAAGAGTCATTAGTTGATTGGGCCATATTAACATGGGAGTTTGGACTAATGACTTTATAATTTCCTTTTTGCTCGCCAATCATTTCAAGAGCACGGTTGGCAATAACTTCGTTTGTGTTCATATTTATCGAGGTACCTGCTCCGCCTTGAATTGGGTCCACGATAAATTGATCATCCAGTTCTCCTTCGATTACTTCATCAGCAGCAGTCATAATTGCATTTGCTATTTTTTTGTCCAATTGACCGATTT
>JAUZQA010000694.1 GCA_030705665.1 Bacillota bacterium | reverse complement strand
TTAGTCGCATTAGACCAAGGAAAGAAAAAGGATGCTGAAAAAATCTTTAAACAAGTTCTTTCTTACGATCCTACATTCCAGCCAGCACTAGATGAATTGGATAAACTCAAAAATAAATAAGAAGGGGAGATGGCATCCTTGAAGAAAAAGACAACATTTATATGGGCGGGCAGCATTGTTGGACTAACAGTTATAGTATTGGCCGTCTTCTATTTTTTCCATCTTCAAAATAGCGAGAAGACATCGGGTGCTTCTTTAAAAGGCGGACAGCCTGCGCTTAGCAATTATATTCAAGGCAGCATGGAAAATCCACTTGATAAACCAATGGATGTTACAACATACGGTCAAAACGTGTATGTGTCTGATACGAATCACCAGCAGATTCAGGTATTTGATTCAAATGGTAAACTAGCATTTAAATTTGGCAAAAAAGGTACTGGTGACGGTCAATTCCAATTTCCTTATGGGATCACAGCAGATAAAAAAGGCAATATTTATGTAGCAGATTTATATAACGGAAAAATTTCTATTTTCTCACAAGATGGGAAATTTATTAAGTACTTTACTTATGATAATAATAATGCAGGTTCCTTAGCTTCTCCTGCTGGATTACGTATTTTCAATAACAATCTTTTTGTTACCGATATTAAATCTAATAGAGTTTTAGAATACAGTCTATCTGGAAAAAAACTATTGGAACTAACAGCCGCAGCAACAAGTGATGATACATTAAACGCACCAAATGGGGTTACTATTGACGCTGATAAAAATATTTATGTTTCTGATACGGGTAATGCTCGCCTGATAGAGTTCAATAAAAAAGGCAAGTTTATTCGGATTATCAATGGTACAAAAAATGGAAAAGGCGATACCAAATTTGTTAATCCTAGAGGGATTGGAGTTATGCCAGATGGAACGGTATTAATGGTAGACAACATGACTCACTTCGTTTACGGTTTTGATAACAAAGGAAAACAAAAATACCAATTTGGCGGAATCGGAAGCGATAATAATCAATTCTACCTTCCAAATGGATTATTCGTAGATAGTAAAGGTAAAGTTTTCATTACCGATACTATTAATGAAAGAATTGCTGTTTACAATTAAATCCTTATTCGTCACTTTAAGGAGGTGGTGCTTCCAAGCAAGTACATCACGTTTTTAAATACATCAAAAAGAGAGACAAAAGAGAGAGAAAAAGAGAGAAATTTAAGGGAGGTTTTTTAGAATGAGCAAGATCAAAATTAGTTTCTCGCTAATTCTAGCATTGCTTTTAGTGGGAATTTTAAGCAGTTCTGTATTTGCTGCATCAGATCCGTACAAACTAACACCGACACAAGTTACCGGAACTGACAATGTATCAGTAACATTTGTTTCCAGCCAGGCTGGCCAATCGTATGACATGTATATTTATGATCCAAGCACAGGCAAATACTTAACTAGTCAAACGTTTACTGGAATTACTCCAAGCACAACGCCAATTCCAACTTTTACTGGTTTACAGGCCGGAATTAGCTATGTTGTGAAACTTACACTTACAGGTGGTAATCCAGATACTCAAGCTGTTTCATCCGCTCTTGCTGCAGTAGTAGATGTGCACAGTGGTCCAATGGTAAATGCAACTAACCCTACTAATGGGGATGCTACATTTGACAAAAATGGATCAGGTTTATCAAACGCAAATAAAACAGGCGAAGCTCCTACCAAAAAGCAAAGAGCAGGCCAAAAATTACACGGCTTCTATCAAAATAATACGAACTCCTGTGCAACTTGTCACCAAACACACACAGCTGCTAACGGAGAAAGCTTATTGTTCAAAGATGGTACTTACAGCACATGTTCAGCTTGTCATGACGGTACAACAGGTGCTAACAACAGCTTTTCACCTGTAAGTGCATCAACAGTAAACTCAATTGATGGTACTTTCAACGTTCAGCAAGTTGATTCCAATGGCGTTAACCATAATGAGTAGTCAGCTACATATTTGTTGCCATCCCATCTGTAAGTTTGGATGATTGGGTCTCCGGTATTTACTTTAGCCCGAGAATATAAGTAACCAGCTTTAGTTGTATCAGTTGTTACACCGCTAGCAGTAGTTTTAACTAAGATGTATGGAGCTACAAATGAGCTTGGTACGCCGTTTTGAATTGTTTGATTTAGGAATAATTTACCGTTTTGTTGATCTTTTGTACCAGTTGCAACGTATTGAACTCCACCCCATCCATTAGGGTTTGTGCTTAAGTTGTTTTCACCAGCGGAACCGCCACCGTGTGCGGAGTGACAGCTTGCACAGTCAAATTCAGAACCCCAAGTAGCGGCAGTTAATGAATCACCAGCTGAGTGGTTTCCTCCAGGAGCTGCACTTACTTGTAAAGAACCGTCTGCAACGTGCATGGAGCCGTTATGGTTTAC
>JAUZQA010000693.1 GCA_030705665.1 Bacillota bacterium | reverse complement strand
TGCAGGAAGGCTATCCAGGTGGTGCCTATCCAGGATACCCAGCATCACCGCAAATCGGTTATCCGCCAGGAGCTTATCCAGGTGAATTTGCTGCACAACAGCCTCCTCGAAATGTATATGTAAATCCTGCTATGGGTCCTGGTTTTGGAAACCCTGCAATGATGAATCCATATGGACAAATGACATATGAGTATCCTCAGCAAATGGGTTATGGACCACATGTAGATTATGAATCGTCAGATATGTATAAGCATGGAATGCAGCAGCCCTATCCTGTGCAGCCTAACCCCTTACCAGTTTCTACAGGCGGTTTAGCTGACTGTGGATGCGGTGCACCTGTTCCGTCGCCACAACCCTTTGTCCCGACAACTCCTCCTGTTTACATGGCACCATATTCAGCACCATCACAATATGCCCAGCCTCCATTTATGAATCCCTATGGAATGGGCCCGATGGGTGCAGTCCCGTATGGGATGCCGCGGGACGATGAAGAAAACGATGAAAATGGGAATTAATAAAAGTGGAGGGGATGATTATTTTAATCGTCTCCTTTCCTATTTCAAACAACAATTTCATGAACCAATCATAAAAATGGAGCAAATTCGGGACTCTGTTTATTTTGTAAAAACGAAGACGAAGAAATATGTGGTGAAGGGATACTCTAAATATAAAAAGCTAAGGCTTCAAGAGGCATTTACAAGGACTCTTCATCAGGAGGGGTTCAATAAAACATACCAATATTTCCATGATATTACAAAGGAACCGCTGTTTTTTGAAGGAGAATCTTTCGGCTGCATGGAGTATTTATCCCCGCATCATAAGAACTTTACATTTGATTCACATAAATATCGCAAAGAAGGGCTTGAGCTGCTGGAAGAATTTCATCGGATAACAGCTTCATGTGTAGCTAGATATCAAACGTTATTACCTTACAGCGATATGCTGGAAAAATGGTCTGAACGGTTAAAATCCTTTAAGAAGTATTATTCAAAAATCACTTATTTTTTAAATGAACAAACCGTAAATGAATTAATGGATTGGGCCGAGTGGTCTTTAAATGGAATGAAAGAAAATGAAAGCTTTTTTTTCAAAAAGCCTTATGTAATCTTGCATGGTGATGTTGCTCATCATAATTTCCTAAGAGATACTACAGGGACGTTGAATTTAATTGATTTTGATTTAATTCATATTGGTCCGTCATGTATCGATTATTTACAATATGCCAATCGAATCCTTCCAGCTATTGATTGGTCCATGGATAAGCTTTCACAATATAGGCAAATAGGAGAGTTTACAACAGAAAAAGCATTTTTATATGCTTTAGCTTTTCCAACAGATATTTTTCGGGAATGGAACAGAATCATGCGGGAGAAAAGATATACAAAGCATTATTATAGTGATTATGTCATTGATTTAACCTTAGAGCAGTTTCATTTACGAAGAAAATTTGTTGAGGAATTAAAAACTTTGATTGCAAAAATGTAAATCAGATATTGGTCCTTTTTGACAGAATGGAAATCTTCTTCTTGCTACACTCTAAAAATGAGCAATTTTTTGCTCAATGATGTGTTAGCAAGGGGGGTTTTTCACTTGAATAAAAAAGTTTGGTTCACTTCCATTTTGATCTTCTCCTTACTAGGAGTATCAGGCTGTGCTGGAAATAATCGTAATGATCTGTCACGCCCGATCGGATATTATTCGAATGAGAACCACCAAAATAATTATGGCAACAACCTATTTGTGGATAATGATGGCCCGCTGACAGAAATGATGGATCACACTCTTGGTGATGAAGATCGAGTATCCAACAGCCAAAAGAAGAAAATGCTCCAAACCCGAGATAAAAATGGAAACCCTGCAAATCCAACAGCACCGCTTTCTGCAAATGATCAATTCTTAAAAAAGGATAATCGCTTTAGCACAGGTGATGTCAATTACCATGATCATTTATCACAGAATATAAACAATTCTGGAACGACAACAGATCCTAAAAGCCTTGGTGAGATCTCAGATAGAATCCGCCAAAAGACTTTAACCGTCAAGAATGTTCATGATGTTCGTTCTGTTGCATATGGGTCATCTGTTTTAATTTCTGTTGACTTAATTGATAAAAGTAAAGCTGGCTCGACAAAGAAAGCCATTCGAAAAGCGGTAGAACCCTTAGTAAATAATCGAAAAGTTACTGTTTTGACAGATGAAGGAACGTTTAGCCGTGACCGAAATAATCAAACGGGGGTTAGGGCTGGCGCAAAATAAATGGAAGATGGCGACCCAGCTGGGCCGCCACTTTTATTTTTTTTGCAGGATAGATTGGGCAAAAGTGGCTAAACTATAAACGGAACAAAGAATATATTTTTTTAGAATTAGAGGTGATCCTCATGAGGTTCAAGCGAACGGCTTTCATACAAGCTAC
>JAUZQA010000692.1 GCA_030705665.1 Bacillota bacterium | reverse complement strand
TTAGAAGTTGTCACGACATTCTATCCGATGTATTACTTTACCAAACAAGTGGCTGGGAATACCGCTAATGTCACACAGTTAATTCCAAATGGGGTAGAGCCTCACGATTGGGAGCCTACAGCAAGGGATATGGCAAAGATGCAGGATGCAGATGTATTTATCTATAACAGCCGCTATTTTGAAACATGGAAGGAGAAAGTATTTCAAAGTATCGATACTTCTCATTTAAAGGTAGTTGAGGCAGCAAGTAAAATTAAGCTAATGGATGCTAATGGCGAGGAAATGGAAAACGGCCCTGGGGCCTCAAAAGACCCGCATGTTTGGCTCTCGCCAGTATTAGCGGAAAAAGAAGTTGATCAAATTGCAGGTGCATTGATACAAAAAGATCCGAAACATAGCGTACCATATGAAAAAAATGCAGCAGCCTTAAAGGCAAAACTTAAAGATTTAGATCAATTATACAAAGATACAACTGCCAAGGCTCCCCGTAAAGAATTTGTAACCCAACATGCTGCCTTTGGTTATATGGCAAGACAGTATGGTTTAAAGCAAATCGCGATTGCAGGTTTATCACCTGATGTTGAACCTACATTAGGTAAATTGGCTGAGCTGGCAAAGTTAACAAAGAAAAAACAGATTGATATTATTTACTTTGAGGGTCTTACGTCTTCAAAGGTAGCGACTACATTAGCGAATGAAATTGGAGCAAAAACTGAAGTTCTAAATCCTCTAGAGGGACTAACTGCGGATGACCAAAAACATGGCCTTGATTATTTAGGTGTTATGAAAAAGAATTTAAAAGCTCTGAAAAAAACTTTATATCAAACAAATACCTAATCTATTAAAAAGAATCTGTTAAAAAGCAGGTATGGTTGCTTCTATCTATTTTTTAGTTTGCATAACTATTAAATAGAAGGAGGCGCCGTAATATGAAAAAAAATAAGCAGCTCAATATTTTTGTACGGATTAATGGTGCGTTTTTATCAATTTTATTTGTGTTTATTTTGATTGCAGGAATGACAACCTCATTTTCCATGTCCATGTCCTCAGATTCTGTTGGCACAGTTCTTGAAAAATCAGATTTGAATAAATTATTTTTATACTTTTATGGGGTTGAAAACAATTATTATACCCAAGATAATCCAGAACTAAATGATATACCACTGACAAAGATTGGTTTTCAATTAGCTACGAATCTTAAAGTAAATGATGTCCGCACTTTTTTTGCAAGAGAAGTGCCTGGGTTCTCAGATTTTAATACAAAAATACAGGTGGCGGGCCAAGGAACGAATATTACTACTTTACCGATTGAATCTTCACCTCCTTTAGATGTGATTTTAAAAGAAAGACAAATTGCCCAAGAAAACCTAAAAAAGAAAAATTCAACAGATAAATCAACCCAGCCGCCTACACAAACGACAAATGGGAAAAAAGTTGTATATATTTATCATACACACAGCTGGGAATCCTATTTACCGCTTCTTCAAGGCGTAAATAATCCAGATGATGCTACAAGTTCTAATAATTCGGTCAATGTAGTTGGTGTTGGTGATATGCTTTCTTCAGATTTAGAAGATAAAGGAATTGGAACAGAACATAGCATGATCAATGCAGCTAAAATGCTTCAAGATAAGGGCTGGACATCAAATAACGCTTATCAGTACTCACGGGGGCTTGTTCAAGAGGCAATGGCTGGTGACAAAGACCTAAAATTTATGATTGATATTCATCGCGATTCATTGAGAAAAGACAAAACAACAACTACGATTAAAGGGAAAAGCTTTGCCCGTCTAGACTTCATTGTTGGGGAGGCAAATCCAAACTTCAAACAAAATCTTGAACTTGCCAAACAAATGCATGCTGCAGTTGAAGCAAAATATCCTGGTCTAAGCCGCGGTGTATTTTCTAAAGACAAGAGTATGGGCAATGGAGTCTATAATCAGGATCTCTCACCACGTGCTTTGTTAATTGAAGTGGGTGGAGTTGATAATAACCAGGAAGAATTACAAAACGCCATGGACGCCTTTGCAGATGTGTTCAGCCAGTATTACTGGCAAATGAAGGGAGCAGGCCAGTTCTAAAAACTGATAAAAAGATAAGAGGAGGGATAAGAAAATGGGAAACGGGTTAGAAGGAAAGCGAATCGCCCTTGGCGGTTCACGAAAAATTGAAGAGATAAGTTTATTAATTGAAAAACAAGGCGGAGTTCCAATGGTTCGTTCACTTCAAGGAATCACCTTTTTAGCAGAAAAAGAGGTTGAACCTGATCTATTGGAATTTGTCAATGAAGGGTCAGATTGGGTGATTTTCACAACCGGAATTGGATTGGAAACACTTGTTAATCTTGCAGAAAAACTCGAGGTTAAAGAACAGTTCCTCAGCGTCATTCGTCGAGCAAATGTTGCATCAAGGGGCT
>JAUZQA010000691.1 GCA_030705665.1 Bacillota bacterium | reverse complement strand
CGGTCATCCAGTAATTCGATGGAATAAATCCTTACTTTTCTTGTTGGCCGCTCCACTTCGATTCCTTTTCTTGCGTATTCATAAAGACGTGTTCCGTTAACTTTCACAGCGGAATACATGGGCGGAGTCTGTTCAATTTCACCTGTTAATGAAGAGAAGACTGCTTCGATTTCTTCTCTTGTAATAACCCTATCTATCGTTTTCTTTTCAACAACCTCACCTGAAGCATCTTCAGTTGTCGTTGAGAAACCGATCGTGACTTCACCTTCATAGGCTTTACCGGCATCTGTTACATACTCTGCCACTTTTGTTGCTCTGCCGATACAAACGGGGAGTACTCCCGTAACATCCGGGTCAAGTGTGCCGGTATGGCCGACTTTTTTTGTTTTCAATATTTTTCGCAATTTAAAAATACAATCATGGGAAGTAAGCCCGGCAGGCTTAAACAAAGGCAAAATGCCTTCCATCTCCATTCCTCCTTAAAAAAAATGGATAGACAATGTCTATCCATTTACTCTTCTCTTTCAGGCTGTTGTTCGTTGTCATCTGTATGCAATTGATGGAGAAGATTTTCAATTCGATTACCATAATCAATTGATTCATCAAATTCAAAAATAATTTCAGGTGTTTTGCGAAGACGGATTCGATGGCCGATTTCAGTTCGGATAAATCCTTTCGCTTTCGCAAGCCCCTTGAGAGTATTTTCTCTTTGCTCCTCATCGCCTAAAACAGAGATATAAACCTTAGCCTGTTGAAGGTCACCTGTTACTTGTACATCCGTTACGGTAACGAATCCGATTCTTGGATCCTTAATTTTACGTCCGATGATGTCACTTAATTCTTTCTTCATTTGTTCCCCAACCCGGTTTGCTCTGTGGTTGGTCATATGCATTCACCTCTTATTCTAAAGCCATTCAATGTCGGTGATCGTTCTTTCTATTTCAGGAAACGAGTCAATTAGCTGCAGGGCATGCTGCAATTCTACTTCAGCGGAAACTCGGGCAGAAGCAACAGTCGCAATGGCAATTTTTGTTCGTTGCCATACATCTTGATAGTCAACCTCTGAAACAGACACATTATACCTTTGTTTTAGTCGGGTGATAATCCGCTGCAGGACCGCTCGTTTCTCTTTCAAAGAATGGGCATCATAAATGATGCATTCACAAGCAGCTAGACCAACGATCATTTACGTTCAATTTCTTGCATTACATATGCTTCAATGATATCTCCCTCTTTAACATCATTGAAGTTTTTAATGGTAATACCACATTCATAACCTTGGGCTACTTCTTTTGCATCATCTTTGAAACGTTTTAGATCATCAATTTCCCCTTCGTAGATAACGACACCGTCACGAATGACACGGACTCCGCTGTCACGAGTGATTTTACCGTCGATTACATAAGAACCAGCAATGGTTCCAACTTTCGATACTTTAAATGTTTGACGAACCTCTGCCTGCCCGATAATTTTTTCTTCAAATTCCGGATCAAGCATTCCTTTCATCGCCGATTCAATTTCTTCAATTACTTTATAAATAATTCTGTGAAGACGTACATCAACTTTTTCTGCTTCAGCAGCTCGTTTTGCATTGGCATCTGGGCGTACGTTAAAGCCAATGACAATCGCATTTGAAGCCGCTGCTAACGTGATATCAGACTCGTTGATCGCACCTGCAGCACTGTGAATAATTTTAATATTGACGCCTTCAACTTCAATTTTTTGCAAGGAAGCGGCAACAGCCTCGGCAGAGCCTTGTACGTCTGCTTTAATAATGACGTTAAGGTCTTTCATTTCCCCTTGCTTCATTTGTTCAAATAATGTTTCCAAGCTTACGCGGGATTGTCCGCCACGATGAGCAACCAACGCTTGTTGAGCTCTTGCTTCTCCAACTTGACGTGCCGTTTTTTCATCATCAAAGACAACAAAACGGTCACCAGCTTGCGGAACATCATTTAAACCTGTAATTTCAACAGGTGTAGATGGGCCTGCTTCTTTCACCCTGCGGCCAAGATCATTGACCATTGCCCGAACACGACCATGGGTGTTACCAACAACAATTGGATCCCCAATGTGGAGTGTTCCGTCTTGAATAAGCAATGTGGCCACTGGTCCACGTCCTTTATCCAAACGTGCTTCAATGACAGTACCGAGACCATTTCGCTTTGGATTTGCTTTCCATTCTTCCACTTCGCTGACAAGTAAGATCATTTCAAGAAGGTTGTCAATGCCCTCTCCTGTTTTTGCGGATAGTGGAACAAAAATAGTATCCCCGCCCCATGCTTCGGCAACTAATCCATGTTCAGTCAACTCTTGCATGACACGGTCAGCATTTGCTGCTTCTTTATCCATTTTATTTACAGCAACAATAATTGGAACCTCTGCAGCTTTGGCATGATTGATTGCTTCAATTGTT
>JAUZQA010000690.1 GCA_030705665.1 Bacillota bacterium | reverse complement strand
TCCGCTAAGCGGTCGCGAATACTGAACATGCTGATACCGGTTTTTTTATTGCGGATATCTTTAAACTTTTGTTTCCATTTATTTGTTTCGGATACCAATTTATTCGTGCTAGCAAAATCCCGCTTCTTTGCCGTTTCTTTTGCTCCAAGTCCTGCATATTTTCCGAAGAAAACAACATCAGCCACCGAATTTCCGCCTAAACGGTTTGCTCCATGAATGGATACACTTGAACATTCACCTGCGGCATGTATTCCTTCAATTGGAGTACTGCATGTTTTATAGTCACTTACATGAATTCCACCCATCATATAATGACAGCTCGGACGAATCGGTACCGGTTCTTTCACTAAATCAACACCTTCAAAGTCCAAAGCAAGCTCCCTTACCTGCGGCAGGCGTTCCATTATTTTTTTCTCTCCTAAATGGCGAAGGTCCATTAATACGTAGGAACCCATTCCTTCTCCGAAACCGCGGCCTTCTTTAATTTCCGTTTCAATTGATCGAGAGACAAGGTCACGGGGTCCAAGTTCCATTTTCTCAGGAGCATAACGAGCCATGAATCTTTCACCATTTTTATTAATTAAATAACCGCCTTCACCACGGCAGGCTTCTGATAATAGTACACCTGTGGATGCCAAGCCAGTTGGGTGAAACTGGACAAATTCAGGATCCTTTAATGGAATTCCAGCTTCAAAGCAAGCTGCTGTTCCGTCCCCCGTCATATTGATGGCATTTGTAGTCCGGCTCCAATAGATCCGGCCAAATCCTCCTGTCGCGATTACCACCGCTTTTGCTTGTATGGAATGGATTTCACCGCTGCGTATATCCATTGCAACGATTCCTTCAAGCTTCCCATCCTCAACTGCAATGGATAAAAGATACCAATCATCATGGAATTTCACGTTATTTTTCAAGCATTGCTCGTATAAGGCATGTAAAATAACGTGACCAGTTTTATCAGCTGAGTAGCAAGTCCTTGGGCTTGATGCCCCTCCAAATGGCCTTTGGGCAATTCGGCCATTTTCATCGCGTGAAAATGGTACGCCGAAGTAATCCAGCTGCGAAATTACCTTTGGCATATTGGTGGTAAAAAACTCTACAGCGTCTTGGTCTGCGAGAAAGTCACTGCCTTTAACCGTATCCCGAAAATGTTTTTCTGTTGAATCGGACGGATCCCGATAGCCCATAGCTGCATTGATGCCGCCCTGAGCAGCACCTGTGTGGGAACGGGTCGGAAAAATTTTTGAAAGACAGGCAACACGTAAACTTTTATCTTCACTAGCTGAAAGTGCGGCCATCATGCCGGCACCTCCAGCTCCTACTACTATTACATCATAAGTTAGCATGGAATATTTTCACCTCAAACTCTCGTTAGTCTACTATTCTGTATTGTTTTACACCCATTTCATAAAGATCATTACCTTCTGAATCGACTGCGACAATGCAGGGGTAATTTTCTACTTCCATTCGGCGGATTGCTTCTGGTCCTAATTCCGGAAAGGCGACAATATCCACTTTTTTGATAGAATCGGCAATAAGAGCCGCTGCACCACCTATTGCCGCAAAGTACACGGCACCGTTTTTCTTCATGGATTCAATGACCTCTTTGCTCCGAGAGCCTTTACCAATCATGCCACGGAGTCCCTGGTCCATCATCGTTGGGGAGTAGGCATCCATTCTTCCGCTGGTTGTTGGCCCGCATGATCCGATCACTTTTCCGGGCTTCGCCGGTGTTGGCCCTGCATAATAAATGACTTGATCCTTTACATCGATCGGCAATGGTTTATTTTCTACTAATGCTTCAACCATGTTTTTATGTGCTGCGTCTCTGGCAGAGTAAATGACACCGGTAATCGTTACCTGATTACCTGCTCTTAAATCTTTGACTTGATCGTATGTTAATGGTGTGGTTAGAGCTTTAATTGTCATCATTTCATTCACTCCTTTTATAAAATTGTTTCTTTATGCCTAGCAGCATGGCAATTTAACGTCACACAAACAGGAAGCATCGCAATATGTGTAGGATATGTTTCAATATGAACTGCTAAAGCGGTGACTTTGCCGCCAAAGCCTTGCGGACCGATTCCCAATTTGTTAATTCGCTCTAGAAGTTCCTTTTCAACTTCCGCATATGCTGGATTTGAATTGGGCTCCCCTGCACTTCTTGCTAATGCTTTTTTAGCAAGCAATGTACACTTATCCATTGTTCCGCCAATTCCAACACCAACAATCACTGGTGGACAAGGATTTCCTCCTGCTTGAGTTACTGAATTGACAATAAAATCTTTCACACCCTCGATGCCTTCAGCAGGTTTGCACATTTTAACGGCACCCATATTTTCACTGCCAGCACCTTTTGGCAATACCTGAATCTTAATTTGATCTCCCGGAACAATTTCTGTATGAATTACGGCAGG
>JAUZQA010000069.1 GCA_030705665.1 Bacillota bacterium | reverse complement strand
TCAATCCCGTCCAATTCAGCAACTTTTGGTAAATGTGCCCACTTCACGAAACCAAATTTAGAAAATAATTTTAAGCTAGGTTCATTATGTCCGAAGATAAATCCTAGCAATGTTTTAACATGAAGCATAGGGCAGGCTTTAATTGCGGAACTCATCAAATATTCTCCTAATTTTCGTCCGCGAAAATCTTGATGAATATAAATACTGACCTCTGCTGTTGCTTGATAGGCTGGCCTGCCATAGAAGGATTGAAAACTTAACCAACCGCAAATTTCCCCATTTGATTCGACGACCCATAATGGTCTTGAAGCTGATGAATGTTCATGGAACCAAGTTTCCTTACTCTCAACAGATACAGGTTCAGTATCTGCTGTTACCATCCGACCGGAAACGGTTGAATTATAGATTGCTACGATTGCTGGTAAATCCTCCAACTGGGCATCTCTGATCTTGAAATCTTCTAACATGGCTAGCACTCCTATTTTTATAGTATAATAATATTTCATGTTAACTTTCCTTACATAAAAAATCAATACCAAGTTTAACGGCGTTATTTTTTTAAAAATGTGAGATTCTGATGAAGGAAGTACTAAAAAAGCATGGATTCTCTTTTGATTGGCAAATATAATGATGGTAATTGGATTTTATAAATGCTTTGGCTTGGAGGAAGAATAGTGAGATTATCCGGAAATACAATTTTAATTACAGGTGGAGCATCAGGTATAGGATTAGCGTTTGCAGAACGTTTTTTAAAAGAAGGAAATACAGTAATTATTGTTGGCCGACGAATAGAAAAGCTCCAAGAGGCAAAGGAGAAATTCCCTGAATTAATTATTAGGGGCTGTGATATATCTAACAAAGAAGATCGAATAAAACTATTTCAATGGATAACAAATGAATTCCCTAATCTTAATGTATTAGTGAATAATGCAGGAATCCAGCAAAGAGTCAATTTGCTTCAATCAGAAAATGATTGGGGTTATTATCAGAATGAGATCGCCATTAATGTGGAGGGTCCAATTCACCTTTCAATGCTATCTATTCCACATTTCCTGAAACAAAACAATGCAGCCATTCTTAATGTTACATCAGGGCTCGCGATCATGCCGGGGGTGTGGGTGCCTATATACAGTGCTACAAAAGCTGCAATGCATTCTTTTACGTTAACATTGCGTCATCAATTAGATAATACAAGCGTAGAGGTTATCGAGATTTTACCACCTGCCGTAAATACTGATTTAGGCGGAGTTGGACTACATACATTTGGAGCTCCATTGGCTGATTTTGCAGACTCCATTTTCAATGGTTTGAAAAATGGAATGAATGAAATTGGTTATGGCGGGACGGAAAGAAGGATAGGTGCACCAAGGGAAGAAATTGAACAGGGAATGAAGATGGCTTGGAAAAACTTTTTAAAGAATAACCCTGAATTTTTAAATAGTAAATAACAAGTCCCCCTTTCTTTTTAAGAAGGGGATTATATTTGCTGATAAAAATAATAGAATATAACTATCTTTTTCCATTAATCATGATAATATTTTTTGAAACCTAGTTTAGATTCATATATAATTTCGTTAGGGAAAGTCTCATTAATATAAACTATTGTAGGCTTGATCATAAAATTTACTGGATAAGGAGAAGTTAAATGGAAAAAGTACTTATTTTCGGACATAAAAATCCGGATACCGATGCAATTTGCTCAGCAATTGCCTATGCAGATTTGAAAAAACAATTAGGAATGGATGTAGAGGCTGTTCGTCTTGGAAACGTTAATGGTGAAACCCAATATGCTCTTGATACTTTTAATGCCGAAGCACCACGCTTAGTTGAAACGGTTGCTAACGAGGTAAATTCCGTTATCTTAGTTGACCACAACGAAGCCCAGCAAAGTGTAAGTGATCGCAGTGAAGTACGCGTTTTAGAGGTTATCGACCACCACCGAATCGCAAATTTTGAAACAGGGGATCCATTATATTATCGTTGTGAACCAGTAGGCTGTACTTGCACAATTTTAAACAAAATGTACAAAGAAAACAGTAAACAAATTCCAAAAAATATTGCTGGGCTAATGCTGTCAGCTATTATTTCTGATTCACTCTTGTTTAAATCTCCAACATGCACAGAACAAGATGTTGCAGCTGCAAAGGAATTAGCGGAAATTGCTGGAGTAGACGCTAGTGTTTATGGTCTTGAAATGTTAAAAGCAGGTGCCGACCTAGGCGATAAAACAGCAGAACAGCTTATTTCCCTTGACGCAAAAGAATTTACAATGGGTGATAGCAAAGTGGAAGTTGCCCAAGTAAACGCAGTGGATACAAATGATATACTTTCCCGTCAAGCTGAAATAGAAGATGCTATTTCTAAAGTAGTTTCGAATAAGAATTTAGATCTATTCTTATTTGTTGTCACAGATATTTTAACAAACGATTCAGTTGGACTTGCTTTAGGAACTAAGGCTGCAGCAGTAGAAAAAGCTTATAATGTTAAGCTTTCCAACAATACCGCTACATTAAAAGGCGTAGTTTCCCGCAAGAAACAAATCATTCCAGTGTTAACGGATGTTTTCACAAAAGGTGAATTTTAATCTGTTTGAATGTCTTACCGAGCATGGTTTCCATGCTCGGTTTTCTTTTTATATCAGAAAAAATAGCTTCAAAAAAAGGGGTTATTTTTTTTTATAATGGTAATTACTTAACTAGGAGGTTATAGCAATGAAACATCTAATGATTTTACTGTTTAAGTTTATCTCGAGTTATCTCGCATTTTCTATTGGCTTAGACTTATTTTTTAACGCAAATTTTATAGAAATAGCGGCTTTTAGTTTGCTCCTAACGATTGTTTCCTATCTAATAGGTGACCGCATATTATTGCCAAGGATTGGGAACGGTAACGCTCTAGTTGCTGACTTTTTTCTGACCTACGTAAGCGTGTGGATATTTGGTCCAACCGTTTTAAACAGTTATCTTCAAATTGCCTGGGGAAGCATCATCTCAGCGTTTATGATTACTGGTGCAGAAGCTTTAATCCATTGGTATATGCTGAGAAGTTTAAGAACCATGCAAAGTGATCGTACAGAGAGAATAAATCAGAATCCTAAGCTTGCATACGGTCTGGAAATGGCGGAGGAAAAGAACCCATTAAGAAAAGGTAACAAATAGTAAACTTTTTCTCCTTTTTCCTTATATTGACACCAAGGGTTGGCAGTGTGATACTTAAATTGGAAATGATTTTTAGAACAATACGTATTACTTCACATTGAAATTCGTGGGATGAGGTGTCTGCTATGGAAATGAAGGTAAAGGATTTTATGATAAAAGATGTTATATCTGTAAGTCCTGAGACAACCATCAAAGAGGTTATGAAAACAATTGTTGACAAAAAAATCGGGGGACTGCCGATCGTAAACAATGAAGGAATATTAAAAGGGATTATAACTGATGGAGATATATTACGTGCAATAAAACCCATTGACCGACATATCCAGGATTATTTTAATTTAATCACCTATATTCAAGAACAAAATATGGAAAGCCGTTTAAGTGAATTAGCTGAACTCCCTATTTTAAAGATTGCAAAAACTAGAGGAATTGTAACAGTTTCACCAGAAGATGATATGAAACAAGTAGTAGTTATTCTTGCCAAACATCATTTTAAAAAATTACCCGTGATTGATAAGGAAAACAAGGTTGTTGGTGTGATAAGCCGTGGTGATGTAATCAGAAACATCCAAAATACGATTATTAATGAATGGCAGCTTTGATAAAAAAAAGAATAATTTTTGAACAAAAAAAGCCTAACAAGAAATTAAACTTGTTGGGCTTTCTTTCATTTTGAACTTATTTTTTTTATTTAGCAGGATTTGTTTTATCAAGCATAAAATCGGAAGTAGGAATTGTGATAATTTTCCCGCCGATTTGGACATGAATGGTATCGTTGAAAATGGCCTTGACTATTCCCTTTAAGGAGATTGTCGAATTAACAGAGATATTTTTATTTTCATTTTTTTGTACCATATTATTCAACACCTTCCAACTTTGATTATTAGTCTATTATAAAATAAATAAAACCAATAAAGCGAGGTAAAAGAATCATAAATTTTAAAAAATTATTTTATTAAAATAGGCGGGACATATGATATTCGTACCGAGTGATTAAGGGTTAAAAAGACCCAGGGAAATGGAATATACATGAACTATGCTTCAAGTATTACAGGTTTGCCGGCTTCTGTCAATCCGGAATAGGGGCTTGCGCATTTTTTAGAATGCTATGCTATTCCTGGCTAAAGTCAGCCTGGTCATATGGTACAAGTCTTGTTTTCATCACAATTTTGTAGCCAAAATAGGCAATTAAGAATAATGGCAGACCGATATAGGAAACCAAAGCCCCATACCAATCAATTTTAGGACCAAAAAACGCACCAAAGTTTTGTCCGAAAATGGCGACCGTACAAAGGACAGCCGACAATATCGGGCCAAATGGGAACCATTTGGAAAGGTACGGAAGATCTCTAAGCTTTCTTCCTTGAGAAACGTAGGCCTTCCGGAATCTTAAATGGGTAATGGTAATGCCAAGCCATGATAAGAATCCGGCCAAGCCTGATGCATTTAATAGCCAATTATATACTGTGCCATCACCAAATAGCGAAGTGAGAAAGCACAGCATCCCAATGATCGTTGAAAGGTACAATGCGTTTGTAGGCAGGCCACGCTTATTTACCTTCCTAAGGAAACGTGGTGCCTTTCCTTCCTTTGCCAATACCCATAAGACACGGGAAGCAGCATAGAGAGCTGAATTCCCCGCGGATAGGACAGCTGTAAGAATTACTGTATTCATTACAGCAGCAGAAAAAGCCAAACCGGCACGTTTAAATACAAGTGTGAACGGACTAACAGATATATCTTTAACATCTGAGTTTAAGAGCAGCGGGTCATTTGCATTCACTAAGCAGCCGATAATAAAAATGGCAAATACGTAGAACAAGAGAATTCTCCAGAAAATTTGTTTGATCGCTTTCGGCATATTTACTGCAGGATTTTCACTTTCACCTGCCGCAATTCCAACAAGTTCTGTACCCTGAAAAGCAAAACCGACGACCATAAAAACGCTAATAATAGACAAATACCCACCCTTAAAGGGATGTTTCGTAAAAGTATCAAACCCTCCAGTATGTCCACCCATTATGCCAAAAATCATTAATACCCCAAGGATAATAAATATGACAACTGTTGCAACTTTAATAATGGAAAACCAAAATTCTGATTCCCCATATCCTTTAACAGATAAGATGTTTAGACCAAAAATAAGCAGAAGAAAAATTGCACTCCACAAAATACTTGGTGTATGCGGGAACCAATATTTCATAATTAATGATGAAGCAGAGAGTTCAAGTGCAACGATAATTGCATTGTTATACCAGTAATTCCAGCCGACCGCAAAGCCTAATGCGGGGTCAACAAATCTGGATGAATAAGTACTAAAAGAACCGGTAATAGGAATCAATGCCGACATTTCTCCCAGGCTGGTCATAATAAAATAAACCATTAATCCTGCAATTATATAGGCAAGTAAGGCTCCGCCGGGACCAGAAGAATGAATCGGAGACCCGCTTGCTAAAAATAAACCTGTACCGATCGTACCGCCGATAGCGATCATGGATAGATGCCTTGTTTTTAATTTTCGATCTAGATGTTTTTCCTTTGGCATTGGTTCTTCAATTTCATAAAGTGGTTCAGTATTTTCCATAGTTCACACCTCTAAGTTGTCTGGCATTTATGCTAGTCACAAAAACTTATATTCTTATATATTATTCTAGTAAAAAAACGCGTATTTATACATTACCATAAATAAAAATAAAAATAAAAAAGATGTTAATTCAGAAAATTTACAACCATTTAATACTAAAAAATCCAATCTATTCGCCCAGGTAAAATAAAAAAAGCCCCAATCTCAGAGGCCGTTTTAGTCGTGATAAAAACTTAGATTATTTATTGTTAGCCCTTCCATTTGTAATCTGAGATATCCGGAACATAATTCATCATCATGGTAAGAAGTGTTTCCGGATCGGAAGAAGCGTTAATAATCCTTTTTGGAGCATCATTCGAAAATCCTGATTGGATACTATGGCTAACCAGGTTTAAAAGGGGGTCATAATAGCTGTTGACATTAAAAACACCTATTGGTTTTTTGTGTATGCCGATTTGAGCCCAGCATAACGCCTCAAATAACTCTTCGAAGGTCCCTAAGCCACCTGGAAGGGCAATGTATCCATCTGCTAATTCACTCATTTTTGCTTTTCTTTCATGCATGGTATCAACTTCAACAAGCTGGGTTATATGGGAATGAACATTTTCGTCTTTAATTAAACCTCTTGGCATGACGCCAATCACCCTACCGCCATTTTTTAATACTTCATTCGCAATTACACCCATTAAGCCATTTATTGACCCGCCATAGATAATTGAAAACCCCTTTTCTGCAATGAACCTTCCCAGTTCTTGAGTTTTCTCTTTAAATTCGCAACTGTTTCCAAGATTAGAACCTGCAAAAATACAAATTGATTTCATTGTAGCACCTCAGTTCTAATATTTTATTGCTATTTTACAATATATGCATTCTAGAAGCGATTCATTGACAGTAAGAAGAAGTGATTAACATAAATACTATTAATATAAAAATCAAGTCATAATCATGAAAAATTGGGAATATTCTAGTTAATTAGATATAATAGGAGAGAAAATAAAACTAGTTTCAGGAGTTGAGTAAAGAATGACTAGTACAAATATCGGAAGCAAAGGCTATTTTGGTCAGTTTGGCGGAAGTTTTGTTCCGGAAGCACTTCAAGAAGTATTGGATATCTTAGAAGAGAACTTTCTGAAAGAAAAGGATAATCCGGAATTTATAGAAGAGTTTAAGTATTACCTCAAAGAATATGTTGGCCGTGAAAATCCATTAACATTAGCAAAAAATTTAACTCAACAATCAGGCGGAGCGAAAATATATCTTAAAAGGGAAGACCTAAACCATACTGGAGCGCATAAAATTAATAATGCAATCGGCCAAATTCTATTAGCAAAACGTATGGGAGCAAAGAGAATTATCGCTGAAACTGGTGCGGGACAGCATGGTGTTGCCACGGCAACAGCTTGTGCCATGTTTGACATGGAGTGTGTCATTTACATGGGAAAAGTTGATACTGAGCGGCAGGCACTTAATGTTTTTAGGATGGAATTATTAGGAGCAAAAGTAATCCCTGTTGAAAAAGGTCAGGGAAGATTAAAGGATGCAGTTGACGAAGCCTTAAATGATCTAGTCCAAAATTATAAAAATACATTTTATTTGCTGGGATCCGCTGTAGGTCCTCATCCATACCCAACGATGGTTAAGCATTTTCAATCGATTATTAGTGAAGAATCAAAAGCACAAATTCTGGAAAAAGAAGGGAAATTACCTTCCGCAGTGATTGCAGCAACTGGAGGCGGGAGCAATGCGATTGGTGCGTTTGCACATTATCTTGATGAGCCAGGCGTTCGGCTCATCGGCGTGGAACCTGCAGAAGCTCCGTCATTATCGGAAGGTGTACCGGCTGTTATTCATGGTTTTAAGTGCTACACATTGCTTGATGAAAACGGAGAACCAAAGCCTACCTATTCGATTGCTGCCGGTCTAGATTATCCTGGCGTGGGACCTGAGCATAGCTATTTGAAGGAATCTGGAAGGGCTGAATATGTAACTGTGACGGGACAAGAAGCGCTTGATGCCTTCTTACTGCTATCAAAAACGGAGGGAATAATTCCTGCGCTTGAAAGTTCGCATGCTGTTGCCTATGCTGTTAAATTAGCAAAAGAACTTTCAAAAAATGATATTATTATCGTAAATCTTTCGGGCCGCGGTGATAAGGATGTTGAACAAGTTTTTAATATGTTAAAATAATATTATGATATAAATACAAATAAAAAATCCACCAATGCTTGGCATGGCGGATTTTTTATTTGTATTTAGGTTTTTTCAAGAACACTTCGGTTGAATTTACTTAAAAGTTCTGCGAATAAATTGAGTTCCTCATTAGACCAACTTTCGAAAACTTTTTTCACCCTGATCAATCTTGCTTGTTTGGATTCTGTATATTCTTTTAAGCCAAGCTCTGTTATTTGAAAGGAATAAGCCCTGCCATCTTTTGGATTGGGAATTTTATAAATACATCCTTTATTTTCTAAAGCTGCGGCTTGTCTGCTAACAGTAGAGATGTCTAATTTGAATTCATCAGCCAGAGCTTTTACTCCTGCAGATCCATTTGAAGTGATTTGATGAAGTAACAAATATGCTGATCGGTCAAGGGGGCCAAGTTTATTATGCGAAGAAATTGAGTTGATTCGACGGTATAAAATCGCCAGTTCAAGCTCAATATCCTCCAACGAATGTTCTTCCATGTTATTTTCCTCACTTTTTCTTTCCATCTTGCCTTTATCGTAACACACCTGCAACCCTTTTTTAAATGATGAACATCAGTTCAGAAAATGTAATAACATGATATAGGGCGGTTAAAAAGGAATGTTTCCTAATGAGAAAAATGATGTTGACACGATAAAAAATAGTTGTATAATACAATCATATGTGGCTACGAGAAAATTTTAAAAATTGCGATTATTAACTAGCTATCTATAAAACTATTTATCTTCATCATTTGATGATGGTGTAAAAATTTAATATAAGGGGAGAAGAAAGATGTCATCAACACCACCACCTATGTCAACTACTTCAGTAGGCGTTGTCTCAACTGCTAAGGTAGAAACAGGCTTATTAAGCCAGCCAAGATCAGTCTGGGCTGTCTTTTTTGCATGCGTTATTGCTTTTATGGGTCTTGGATTAGTAGACCCAATCTTACCAGCCATTGCTAAAAACCTTCATGCTACACCAAGTGAAGTTACTTTGCTTTTTACAAGCTATAATGCGGTGATGGCAGTCGCAATGCTCATCACGGGCGCGATTTCCTCAAGATTGGGAATTAAATGGACACTGCTGCTGGGGATTATCGTCATTGCTGTATTTTCTGGCTTAGGAGGAATTTCAAACGGAATTTGGTCTCTTGTTGGATTGCGAGGGGGCTGGGGATTAGGCAACGCCCTTTTCGTGGCAACGGCCTTAGCTGCCATCGTGTCACTTTCAAGCAGCGGTACAGCGAAGGCTATTATTTTGTATGAAGCAGCCATTGGGCTAGGAATATCTGTTGGACCGCTGCTTGGCGGCTGGTTAGGAGGTTTTTCGTGGAGAGGTCCATTCCTCGGGGTAGCAGCATTAATGGTGGTTGCTTTTTGTGGACTAATAACATTAATGCCAAAAACAAGTGTTAAAAGCACGGTTAAGGCTAAGACGTCTTTACTGGATCCATTTCGTGCCTTAAAACACCGTTCACTATTAATTTTTGGAATTGGAGCGGCCCTTTATAATTTTGGTTTCTTCACTTTGTTAGCCTATGCGCCGTTTGTTATGGGCTTGGATGTTCATGGGATTGGCTTTGTTTTCTTGGCTTGGGGTATTTTACTGGCTGTTACCTCCGTATTCATGGCACCAAGGATGCAGCAATTATTTGGTACAGTAAAATCAATGTGTGCCATGTTAACATTGTTTGCTCTACTTTTGCTTGCCATGGGAATTTGGACATCAACACAATGGGTAATTATTGCCGCAGTTGTTTTAGCTGGTGCTCTGTTAGGAAATAACAACACCCTCATAACGACAGCAGTAATGAATGCAGCGCCAGTTGAACGATCAACAGCTTCAGCAGCGTACAGCTTTTTGCGATTTATTGGAGGTGCGATTGCTCCTTATTTTGCTGGAAAACTAGCTGAATGGTACAGTTCCAGCACCCCTTTTATTGTTGGTGCTGGATTTGTAATGGTGTCTGTTATATTTATAGGACTCAATTATAAACATATAAAGCATGTTGATGAAGCAGAATTGGGGCATTAATAACCATACAAAAGGGAAGGGACAGCGTCTCTTCCTTTTTGTATGTACTTATTTAACAAAAAAAGCAGCCTAAATTGAATTGGGCTGCTTTAATCTGTCTATTGATTTAAGAATTTCTTAATTCAACTCTGCGAATTTTTCCTGAATCTGTTTTTGGCAGATGGTCAATAAACTGAATAATCCGCGGATATTTGTAGGGTGCTGTTAATTTTTTGACAAAGTTTTGCAATTCTTTTGCTAATGAATCATTACCTTGAACGCCTTCCTTTAAGACAACGTAGGCTTTTACAACATTCCCACGAATTGGATCTGGTGAAGCAACAACAGCACATTCCTTGACCGATTCATGTTTCATTAATGCGTCCTCTACCTCGAAAGGCCCAATTGTATATCCTGAACTGATAATGACATCATCATTTCTTCCTTGAAACCAGAAATAATTTTCTTCGTCTTTGGATGCTCTGTCTCCGGTGATAAAATAATTACCTCGAACAGAATTTTTCGTTTTTTCCTCGTCTTTATAATATTGTTTGAAAAGAGCAGGGAAATCTTTGCGAACCGCAATTGTACCAACTTCATTGACCGGAAGCGGTTGTCCATTTTCATCAACAATTTCTACAAACTCTTGGAGAATTGGTCTTCCCATAGAACCGATTTTATTCACATCAACATTTAAATTGGCAATTAGCAATGTACTTTCTGTTTGACCATAACCATCACGGATTAGCAGATTAAAATCACGTTTGAAAATATCAATAACTTCTCTATTTAGCGCTTCACCTGCTGAAACAGCGGTATGTAAATGAGAAAGATTAAAAGATGCAACGTCGTTCAATTTCGCCATCATCCGATATTCGGTTGGAGTACAGCATAAAACATTTATTTTATGATCTTGAAGGATCTGCAAATATTTATGAGGATGGAATTTTCCATTAAAAACAAAACCTGTTGCTCCAGAACCCAGAATCGCAAGCAAAGGACTCCAAACCCATTTTTGCCAGCCTGGTGCTGCTGTAGCCCAGACGGTATCATCCTCATGGATGTTTAACCAAAGAGGAGCGGAAATTCTTAAATGGGCAAAGCCCCAGCCATGACTGTGGACAACCCCTTTAGGCATTCCTGTTGTACCTGATGTATAAGCAAGAATAGCAAAATCATCTTTTTTCGTAGCAGCAGTTTCGAAAGTTTCCAATTCATCTTTCATTAGTTCTTCCATAGAAAGCCAATTATCTACTTCTTGACCAAATGCAATTTTATGTTTTAAGAAAGGTGTTTCTTCCTTAATATTTTCAAATTCAGTTATAAACTGATAATAAGAAATGACGGCTTTTGCTTCTGAGTGATTTAAGCGGTATACCAAATCCTTCGCACGAAGTAATTCAGAGGAAGGACTAATCACAATACCAGTTTTTAAACACGCTAAATAAATAACATATGATTCGATCAGGCGTGTCGTCATGACAACCACTCTGTCACCTTTAGTTAATCCGAGTTTTGTTAATCCGTTTGCAAGTTTATTAGCTTCGTTTATTAGCTTAGCATAGGTAATTGTTTTATGATCGCCATTTCCATTTTCCCATTTCAAGGCAATTTTGTCAGAATAATGCTTATCAATTTCATTCGCAATGTTATAGTAGTCAGGTGCGATAAGTGTGTTCAAATCCAATTTAGTTATCCTCTTTTCCTATCCGATAAATTCCAGAAAAACGTCTCGCTTATCGGAAAATTAGTGCAAATTGAAAAAGTAATTGTGACCAGGTGATGTATTTTACTCGATACATTCATATAAACATTGACTTAATGATTTAGAATTTATGACCACATCACAAATTACTCAATTATCATATGACATTTGACACCCTAAAGTAAAATGATAAATGTCATATATTTTGTAAATAATTAAAATTATTTGTAGGAATTTGTCATTTTAT
>JAUZQA010000689.1 GCA_030705665.1 Bacillota bacterium | reverse complement strand
GAAAACATGCTTAATTGTTGAAGGCTCGCCCACGCGCTCAGGCATAGCAACAGGTTTCTTATTTTCCCGCGGCTTTGCATTTAGATCCTTTAATCCGTACCAGTTATTGTCTTTGTACACCTGATCTGTTCCCTTTGCCAGCGCATCAGCAGTTGGGAATGGGATCAGGGAAAGGGATCCCTCTTGTGCATATGTTTGGTGGCCATTAACCGTAATTCCCTGAATTGTTAAGTTACGTGCCGGTCCACGTGATCCGATACCATCGGCATTAGCAACCACTAGATTTTTATTGGTTGAATCAACTGCTATATCGACTGGGAACCATGCTGTTGGTAAAAGTCCTTGCAGTTCAGGTGTCTTATCGGGACCTTGCCAGTCATAAACTGCAATAGCGTTGTCGCGGCCAAGGCTGACCATTAACTTGCCGTCTACCATTTTAACGGCGTTTGGTGCGGAACCTTTTGGTGAATTAGGGTATGGTTTAATGTCAATTGTTTGGACAACATTATTTGTTTTTGAATCAATAACAGAAACTGTGTCACTGTTGGTGTTCGTTACGAATATGAACTGACCTGATTGTGTCATTCTTTCAGGCTGGACACCAACTTCAATGTTTTTGACCACTTTATTTGTTGAAAGGTCAACAACAGATACACTTCCTGTAGTCGTAGCCCCTGTTTTATCGGTAACAACTGGAGTACCAGAGGAATCAACCGTTGTGTCGCCTGGTTGAGCTTTGCGACCCCCTTGGTTTGTTACGTATGCATAGTTGCCATTAACTAAAACACTTGTAGGAGCATTTTCTACTGCAACTTTAGTTAAAGCGCCTGTTGCTGGATCGATGACGCCAAGGCTGTTGTCACGATTTAAAGCAACCAAGAGCTTTCCGTCCGGTGCAACTGTGATGTCAAGCGGGTTGATATTGCCGCCAGCTGCTGCTACACCTAGATTGATCGATTTTGATACCTTTGGAGTTCCATCTTGTCCAACAGACAGAACAACAACTTTACCAGTCGAGCCGGATGAACCAGTTGCATAAAGCTCACTGCCATCTTTTGAATATGCTAAGCCCCACATATGTGAAAGACCTAAACTAATATCTTGAGATTTCATCGCTCCGCTTGCAAGATCAATTACGTTAATTCCTTTACCGCCGTAATCGCTACGACCCACAATGGTCACTGCGGTTTTTCCATTTGGATTGACCGCAACAGAAATTGGGTTTCCGCCAAATTCAATTTGTTTTCCAGCTGGTGTAATCAACTGGTTTACTGGTGTTTGCACGGAGCCATCTGCTTGTTGTCCCACAAGATTGTTTCCAAAAGCACCATCTTGAGCTGCATAAACCCCTGCTGAGCTCATTAATATACTCGTTACTGCTAGTCCCGCTAAAAGCCTTTTTTTCTTTTTCATCTTCTTTAACATATTTTTCCCTCCTAACCTTTGTTCAATAACAGAATACTCTTAATTTATTAAGCTACTATTTACTAATTGTAAAATAACAATAAAGAAAATCCAGACTATATAACCGCAACAAATTGACTAGTATTATAGTTATTTTTTGTTATACTACAATATTAAAAACCCCTAGAATCTTGCAATTTCCAGGGGTTGAATACATATTATTTTTTATGAAAAATACTGTTTATATCTCGTTGCTCATTTTGCAAATCTTCAAGTGATGGCAGACCAGAAATATAGCCGACCCCACCAGTACGATCAATACCGATTCCGTTTTCCATTGCTTTTACTAAGGCATTTTTATCCAAGGCAGTAATTTGCTTAGTATCCAATTCGTCGCCTGGATGCTGGAAGTTACTCATAAGATAGGAGAAACCATTGCGGTTATCAATTGCTGCCAATCCAGTTGCTTCTGCTCCTGCCGGAATTGATAAAATTCTTGATAATTCCTTGGTATCAACGTTATAAGCCCAAACAAAGTTATTAGTATGCATGCCGCTGTCCTCACCGATAAATAAGGTTCTCAAGGCTTCGGAATAGCTTAAATTGTCTGGATTTGCAACCGAATTAGCATCGGCGGTATTTCCATATGCATCAACTGGCATATCTTTACCAACTACCACCCCAGACATTTTAGCTGCAACATACTCACTATGAATCTCTTTCCCTGAGCTGTCTCTTTGTCCCTCTGTTAAATCAAGCTGATATGTCACACCAGATTTGATTTTTGGAAGGTGGATGTCATCGGTCGGATCTGTGGGATTAGACAGCATGCCATTGCTTTGATCGGAAATAGCAATGTACACTTTCTTATCCTTTTCGTTCAAGGTGACACCTTCCATTTTATTAAATTCCGATGTTGCTCCAAGCATCGCAGCATAGCGACGGGATTCCAAAAATGCTGCCGCTTTTTCCATGCCAGGTTTTATTTTTAAGTATTCTGTTTTTCCATAAGTGTATT
>JAUZQA010000688.1 GCA_030705665.1 Bacillota bacterium | reverse complement strand
TCTGAAAGAGCTACGACCAGGAACATTGCAATCATGCCTGCAAACATAAGTAAGATTCCAAGGTTTGCAAAATGTCTCCAGTAAAACTTTGGACGGGCCAGTACATCCAGTAGTTTGAGGCCCTTAGTTGTCCTGATCATAAGGATGGGAAGGGGCCCGAAGGTGCTTATGTTATACTTTTCCAGAATACCTTTCCTGTCAAGAACGGAAACTGCGAACCAGTACAGTAAAAAAATACTCAGTGCAATGCTTGTGCCACTCAAGGGAATTCTCCGAATTATTAAGCTGAACCAATTATAATTAAGCTTAACCAGTCATAAATGGAACTTAACATATTTTGAATTAAGCTGAGCCGACTGCGAATTAAGCTTAATTAATATGGATTTTGAATTAGACTGTTGAAAACATATTATAAATCTTAATACTGTATATAATACTGTACATATATAAATCTGCGTCTGTGATTCCACGCCAATTAATTCATCGTGTTGAGTTTTAGTACTCCACATGATATAAAAATGTTATAGTATGCCTTATTATTTTAAATCGATATATATTGCCATCCATTCTTAAAAAGATTCCACTTGGAAAAAAGATGCATTATGATACAACAAGTATTACATCATATTTATAAAAACGTTATGGAAGTTTATCTGATGGTTATAAATTTACGAATTTGGGTTCCATAAAATATAATTTTGTGACCACAAGCAGTAAATTTTATGGTGAGGAGCGATAATTCTATGACCAGAGGCCAGATATTAGCCACACAGTAGTAAATGTGTGTACATCAATATTATTCTTGATATCAGCCCGTGAGGTTTCTATTCATGCTTGGAATTGTGTATATTACAGCTGGAAATATGGAAAATGCTTCTCAGATCGCAAGAGAGTTAGTTTCAAGGAGGCTTGCAGCCTGTGTGAACATGTTCCCAGTATCTTCGATTTACCGATGGAAGGAAAAGATAGAAGAAGATAGTGAAATTGCTATGTTTATAAAAACTGATTCTTCACGCTTTGAAGAAATAACAAGACTTGTAAAGTCATTACATACATATGAAATGCCCGCAATAGAATTATGGGAAATTGATGGAGAACGAGATTATCTTGACTGGGTTTACATTAATAGTTCAGGAGAAGAGACCTGAAAATCAGGCAAGAGTTAAATGTTAAAGCAAGAAAAATTGAAACCGAAAAATCTGAAGCTGTAAATGCTAAGGTTAGAATATATAAGTTCAAAAGTTGAGCCAACAAGAGTAAATCCCGGTTCTATATAAATATCGATTCAATTTAAATTTTACAGGATGGTTTACTTACAGGATTAGCTTTATATGCTAGTTCTATCGTTACCTTATTGGATTCCCTAAAATGCGGGAGTAACCAAGCGGTCAACGGTGAACGACTCAAGATCGTTTCGCGCAGGCGTTCAGGGGTTCGAATCCCTTCTCCCGCACTAAATCTTTTTTATCAGATAGAATTTTCTTTTAAGTTTTAATTTTTGTTCATTGATCATCAGTTAAAACTTGATTTCTTTCTCCTTTTTCCCTTTTTTGATTAAACACCTTCATTTTTTATTCAAACTATTCCTCTCTAAGTCTGTCTCTGTTTACATGCGGATCTAATGCTTGACTTTCATACACTCATTATCGTTTCAAAAGTTCTCTGAATCCCACATTTATGCTGAATTCAACATCTATGCAGAATTACTGTCAACAAATCTGAGTTTTCCTCAAATATTGCGCTCCAACGCAACTGAAACTTTATGAATTTGGAAAATAAAATTGGTTTTGGGATGGGCTCTAGGATAAACCAAAAATAAACCAGACCCATAAGATTAAATAGCTTTTATCCTTATTTCCCTTGAAATCGGCGCTGGTAAGGCAGGTTAAAAACAAGCCAGCACCAAAAATAAATAAAAGACTTCGTTAGAATAATTTAAGCACCGTATAACTGTTTATAGTGCAGATTGATGATTGTTTATTTTTGAATTTTATTTAATCTCATATTCGGGGCCCCGAGAAGTGGGGAATACAGTTAATTTCAAAATTTAAATTGAGGCTTATAAAATGCAGTACCAGGCAACAGTTAGAATTGAACAGAAAGCAGGTATGCTTGATCCTGAAGGCACTACCGCAAAAAGGGCTCTCGGACAACTTGGCTACCAGGTCAGCAGTGTAAAGACTGCAAAGCTGTACGAAATCGTGCTCGAGGCTGAATCTTCCGAGATTGCAGAGCAGAAAGTTGACGAAATGTGCCAGAAGCTCATCGCAAACCCAATCGTCCACAATTATACAATCGATCTCAAGGAACTTAATTGAGTCGTGGCGGATAAACGATTGAGGTGTCGGAAAAACCAAAGCTTTGAAAATTGAGGGGAAAAAATGAAAATTGCCATTATTCAGTTCGGAGGCACAAACTGCGACCT
>JAUZQA010000687.1 GCA_030705665.1 Bacillota bacterium | reverse complement strand
CATTTCCGCTTTTATAAACTCATCAGACATGACCTTTGCATAGCCGCCTGAAGTTGAAGCATCTTGATCATCACTAAAGTTTAGTTTTAAAAACTCTCCGCCCATGGACTGGATTTGTTCTGCGACTTCAAGACGAGTATCAAATGCCCGAACGATCGCTCCAAGTGATTTACTGGTACCAATGGCAGCTAAGCCTGCCACTCCTGCCCCAATGACTAAAACCTTTGCCGGTGGTACTTTACCTGCGGCCGTTATCTGTCCAGTAAAAAAACGTCCGAAATGATGAGCGGCCTCCACAACAGCTCGGTATCCGCCGATATTAGCCATGGAGGATAGTGCATCCATTGACTGGGCACGGGATATTCTCGGTACCATATCCATGGCCAATACATTTATATTTTTTCTGGAAAGCTTATTAACCAAGTCAGAATTCTGTGCTGGATATAAAAAACTTACTAAGGTTGCCCCCTCTTTTATTTTTGCAACCTCTTCCTCGGTTGGAGGATTTACTTTGAAGATCAAATCAGCATCCCAAATATCATCTGCATTTACTATAACAGCCCCTGATTGAATATAGTGTTCATCGTTAAAGCTCGCTAGTTGCCCCGCGCAGGACTCAACTGAAACATCAAAACCTAGTTTTCTCAATTGCGCTACGGTCTTGGGTGTAGAAGCTACTCGAGTTTCACCACTAACAATTTCTTTTGGTATACCTATTCTCATTTTAATACTCCTTCCAGCTAACAAAGCCCTTTATATTTTTCCATTGAATTATATCCATTAGATAGAAAAAAAGTACTAATTAATTTGTGAATATAATCACATAAACATGTTCCGAAAAGAGGTAAATGGTTAATTATTCCATCTAACTTCAGTGTACTGCAACATCTCTTCTATAGCAATTTTATGTAATTGTCTGTACAAAAATGTACAAGTCAAAAGAAAAAGATAGTAAAGTTCACATTTTTTCAGCTTAAAAATAGCAATACTTACAATTGGTCTAAAAAAGTTGATTAATTAATATTTTATTATGAAATGAGGAAGTTCTAAAAGGCTTGTTCACATCTTACTTTTTGGGAAAATTTATTTTGGGGAGATGGCTAAGATGATTTTAGTTCATTTTTTGGAAAATAACTCGATCGTATTAAGTCAATTATTAAAAAATATTCCGTCCGTTGATGAAAATATAAAAATTAAAGGAAAAAAAGGAAAAGTGTTAAATGTTAAGAAGGTTGATGATGAAGTCATTCATGTTCATGTTGTTTTTGAAAAAGTAACTAAAAACCAGCCCATATTAAAAGATGTCAAAAAGAAAAAATAATCGTTTAGTAAAAAAGCAGACCCTGCTGTTATGTAGAGTCTGCTGTAACGAAAGATATTTACAAGAAATTATCTATACTTTGAAATAACTATTTTTTGAAAATAGTAGAAACCACCTGATCATATGACATACCACTATCAACTACATATGTCCCTGGTCGTAAGTTGTTTTCAAGCCCTTTACCCTCGATGTCCTTGGAGAAGTTAAAGGCATTTGGTACAATTTTCGCAGACTCTAGCATTCTGCCAACATCGATGCTGGTCATTCCATCTGCGACATTAATAATAACGCGGGTCACTGCACTGCTTGAATTATTGTCCTTAGTCGATCCTTTTTGTGCTGAGGATTTAGCTTTATTTAGATTTTTATCATACTCAGCCTTTGTTTGAACAATATATCCTGCTGAAGCCAGTTTACTTTTCATTTCATTTTCAGAGGGCTGAACCTTCATGCTTGCAGTATTCTCACTAATTTTAGCAGTTGGCGCTTTTGTTGTATCACTTTTATCCGTAAAATACACAACACCACAAATACTTGTAGCAAGAAATAGCCCAGCTGCAAAGCTGCTCAATAAGTTAAATCTCATGGGCAACATTTCCCCTTCCAGCCTTTAATGATTGATAGGGAGCTAGCAGTCTTTCGATTTCAATTTCAGTTACTTGTTTTTTCTCTGCAATACTCTCAATCGAATAGTTGCGTTTATATAAGTCTAGTACTTCGCGCATGAAAGATAATTCTTTTGATGATAATTGAATCCCTGCTTCCTTCATTACGATTTCCAACTCCAACTCGACATTTCGAATGGAATCCTGAATGTTATTGATTTCCTGCATAATCGAAATATGTGACATATCGATCCGCTTATGCTCCGCTCTTGAGGCCTGGAAGGTCTTGGAAATCGATAGGATGAGCATCAAAGCTGAAACCCCAAATAAACCTGCTAAAGTCCATTCCATGTAAAATTTTTCACTCCTTAGAAAAGAAATTTCCAAGTTTTTATTATACAACTAAACGACAAATTTTTCGATTTTATTCTAATAAATACGTCAAAAGTAGCAGGAATCTGACAAATAGCGGAAAGGTTCTTTATGTTGTATGCTTTATTGCT
>JAUZQA010000686.1 GCA_030705665.1 Bacillota bacterium | reverse complement strand
TCTTGTAATTTTTCCCGGTCAAATTCAGAAGTAGTTTCTTCTAATTGAGAACGGATTTGGTTCACACGGCCTGCGATTGCAGCAGTATCTCCTGCACCCTCAACAATTGTAGTGTTTTCTTTAGTTACCACAACTTTACCAGCGCGGCCTAAAGAAGTGATTGTTGCAGATTTAAGATCACGGCCAAGTTCTTCTGTGATTACTTCTGCACCAGTTAAAGCAGCGATGTCTTCAAGCATTGCTTTACGGCGATCACCGAATCCCGGAGCTTTAACAGCTACTGCATTGAATGTTCCGCGAAGTTTGTTCACTACTAAAGTAGCTAATGCTTCACCTTCAACATCTTCAGCAATCATTAATAATGGTTTGCCTTGTTGAACTACTTGCTCAAGAACAGGCAGGATTTCTTGAATGCTTGCAATTTTCTTATCAGTAATTAAAATGTATGGATTGTCTAAAACAGCTTCCATTTTGTCTGTATTTGTTACCATGTATGGAGAAGCGTAGCCACGGTCAAATTGCATACCTTCTACTACATCCAATTCAGTAGTGAAGCCTTTAGATTCTTCAATTGTGATAACACCGTCGTTACCAACGCGCTCCATAGCTTCAGCAATCAATTGACCTACTTCTTCGTCAGCAGAAGAAATAGCAGCAACTTGTGCGATTGATGCTTTATTTTCAATTGGTTTAGAAATAGCTTTTAATTCTTCAACTGCTGCTGCAACCGCTTTTTCAATACCCTTACGGATACCCATTGGGTTAGCACCAGCTGTTACGTTCTTTAAGCCTTCACGAATGATTGCTTGAGCAAGAACTGTTGCAGTTGTTGTACCGTCACCGGCAACATCATTTGTTTTGCTTGCAACTTCAGCAACAAGCTTAGCACCCATGTTTTCGAATGCATCTTCTAATTCGATTTCTTTTGCAATTGTTACACCATCATTTGTAATAAGTGGTGAACCAAATTTTTTCTCAAGTACCACGTTACGTCCTTTTGGTCCAAGAGTTACTTTAACAGCATTTGCTAACGCATCTACACCGCGCAGCATTGAACGACGAGCGTCTTCACTAAATTTAATATCTTTAGCCATTATGATAGAAACCTCCTCGAAATTTTTAATTTATGTTTGGATCCGTTAATTACTCGCCAATGACAGCAAGAATATCGTTTTCACGGACAATTAAGTATTCAGTACCTTCATATTTTACTTCAGTACCAGCGTATTTTGAGAAGATAATGCGGTCACCTACAGAAACTTCAAGTGCTACACGCTCTCCGCTATCAAGAACACGTCCTGTGCCAACGGCAACAACTTTACCTTCCTGAGGTTTTTCCTTTGCAGTGTCTGGCAATACAATACCGCTTGCAGTTTTTTCTTCTGATGCAACAAGCTCAATGACAATGCGATCACCTAATGGTCTTAACAAATTAAACAACCTCCTCAAATATTTATGATATTTTCTGTCATTATTAGCACTCCCTAGTCTTGAGTGCTAACACATTTATTATAATAAATAATCTAATTATTTTTTGCAAGCGGGAAGTAGAAAAATTTACAAGAAATCATTATTCCACCTTTGCAACCTTAAAAGTATGTAACATCAAATTCTAAATCATACCTATGAAATTTTCTGATTTGATACAAACTCAACATTAGGAGTAAAATGGATATTAGTATCTTGAAAAATTCGAAGGAGAGTACAACTTGAAAAGGGAGTATTGGTTGATCCTAATTATCTATATTGCTATGCAGCTATCCAGCTTTATCGGAGTTCCCCTCATAATGAGTTTTCTTCATAAAATGGGAAAGGACCCCGCTCTCGCCATTCCATACTGGCTGATTTTTAGCTTTACTGTCGCCCTTATTATCATCCTTTTGATTCTTAGAAAAGAATTCCAAACATCTAACTTTGAACGAAAGGGAAGTTCTATTGGTGGATCCTTCTTATGGGCTATATTCGGAGTATTTCTTGCCCTGTTTGCGCAATCCGTAGCAGCCAATATTGAACAACTTTTTGGAGTCCCTCTTGGGTCAAATAACACAAAGGAAATCCTAAAAATCATTCAAACATTCCCTCTAGCGGTCTTAGTGAGCTCCATTATTGGACCAATTTTAGAAGAGATTGTTTTTCGAAAAATTATCTTCGGAGGACTATACGGACGTTTTAACTTTTTTATTTCTGCTCTTATCAGTTCGGTTATTTTTGCTTTAGCACATCAAGAGCCGCAGCACATCCTATTGTATTCGTCCATGGGATTTACATTTGCCTTTTTGTACGTGAAAACAAAGCACATTATTGTCCCGATGTTTGCCCACATAGCCATGAATACCTTTGTTGTATTAATTCAGATGGTCTATAAAGGGGATATCGAGAAGCTTAGCAGAACTGCACATGGAGTTCAAAACTTTATCGGAGGATTCTTATG
>JAUZQA010000685.1 GCA_030705665.1 Bacillota bacterium | reverse complement strand
GCAACACACTTAGCAAGATTAGAAAAAGTGTGTTGCAATACTTTAGGTTGATTTGGCACCCGGTTGATTGGAGCGGAGGGCACTCGACTCCTGCGGGATCAGAGGGCACTGGAGACCCCACAGGCGCCTAAGCGCCGAGGAGGCTCCAGGACCTCCCCGCGGAAAGCGAGTGCCCGGAGCGGAAATCAACCGGCCCATTAGCAGGGACTATCAAGTAATTTTGTATTTAAAATGGCTGACAAAATAAAAAAATGCCGAGAAAATACCCCTTTCGCGACAATCTGTAAAACCGCCGGCTGGCGGTTTTACTTTTTAAAATGGTATGGAAGCGTTGATATAATCACATTCTTTTTAAAAATGAGATAGGCGCGTATTAAAAAGCTGGATTGATTGTGTAGTATATTATGCCAGCTCTTTTTCGTGATAAACTGCGGAATTAAAACAGTGACCCGATAATTGTTTTCACTCGCTCTATGTTCAACGGTATCAATAAACTTTGAGAGCGGGTGAAGAATACTCCGATAACGAGAATGTAAGGTAACCAGGCGAACGTCTGGCTGCCATTTTTCCCATTTCTCTGCAAAGCGCTTTTCGTCCTCGCGGTCAAAAGAAATATAAACGGCAAAAATTTGATCTGTTAACGACTTAGCATAATTGATTGAGTTCTCCACAACCTTGGTAATGCCTGCTACAGGAACAATGATAACATTTCCTTCAATCGGAACTGCAGGTGAATCCGCCTCAATCCTTAACTGCTCGCCAACTGCTTCATAGTGCTGATTAACCCTGTGAAAAATATAAACCATTACTGGTAAAAAGATAAAAACAAACCACACCTGGGAAAATTTCGTAACAAAGAATATGATTAACACCGTCAAAGTGATTAAAGCCCCGATTAGATTGGCTGTTAATTTACCGATCCATCTAGGTGATCTTTCCCTTACCCATTTTAGGATCATTCCTGTTTGCGATAAGGTGAACGGAATAAATACCCCAACAGCATATAGTGGAATTAAATGCTCTGTTTGGCCATGGAAAGTAATAATTAATAGAATAGAGGCAAAGCCAAGAGACACAATTCCATTTGAATATCCCAGGCGGTCCCCACGAATCGTAAACATTCTCGGCATATATTTATCGCTGGCAAGGTTAAAGGCTAATAAAGGAAATGCTGAAAATCCCGTATTGGCCGCCAGTACTAATATAAGAGCAGTTGTACCCTGGACAAAGAAATACAGAAAATTTCGGCCAAACGTTGTTTTGGCGATTTGAGAAACAACCGTTTCTTCTGGTTTAGGTGATATCCCGTAATAATAGGCTAGAAAGGTAATACCTGAAAATAAAAGTGCTAATAATGAGCCCATCAAAATTAATGTCTTTGCCGCGTTTTGCGGTGCCGGTTCTTTAAAGTTTGGAATGGCATTCGATATGGCTTCAACACCGGTCAGGGCAGAACACCCGGATGAAAACGCTCTTAATAATAGAAATAATGAAATACCCGCAACCGGAGTTCCAATCGATGTGTGCATCACAGCTGGAACACTTCCATTCAGGATTTTAAAGATTCCCACAACACATAAGACAAAAAGAGCAAATACGAACAAATAAACTGGATAAGCCAAAATGGTAGCAGACTCTGTAATTCCACGAAGATTTAACAGTGTAATACATACAACTAATACACAAGCAATTAAAACCGTGTGTGGATGGAGGCCTGGAAATGCCGAAGTGATCGCATCGGTACCAGCTGATACACTAACAGCAACGGTTAGAATATAATCAACAAGCAAGGACCCTCCGGCAATTAAACCAGCATTTACGCCGAGGTTTTCCTTTGATACCACATAGGCTCCTCCTCCATGAGGATAGGAGAAAATAATTTGTCGATAAGACAAGATTAAGGCTCCTAAAAGAAACAGAACCCCGACTGCAATTGGAACAGAATACCAATAGGCGATAGCTCCTACTGTTGCCAGCACGATTAGGATCTGTTCTGTTCCATATGCTACTGACGACAATGCATCCGAGGATAAAACAGCCAAAGCTTTAAGTATATTCAACTTTTGATGGCCAAGCTCTGTCGACTTTAATGGACGACCAATTAAAAATCGCTTAATCGCAGAGAGCATAACGTTCACCCACCACATTTATAATTAAATCCCGCTTGATTTTATCACAACTGACTTAAGGATATGCTGTTTTTCTTTCGACAAGAATTCCCATTTTACGACATTTTGTAAAAGAAAAAGCTGTTCGGTCCGATCTTTGGCAGATCTCCAAACAGCTTACTATCATTTTTGTAAAAATCCTTCTGCTTCAAGTAGCTTTTCTTTAAAGGACGTCCGATTCCCGGCGTAACCAACTAAATCCCCGCTTTTGCCAATTACTCGGTGACAGGGAATAATGATTGGGATTTGATTCGCTTTGTTTGCCTGTCCAACCGCTCT
>JAUZQA010000684.1 GCA_030705665.1 Bacillota bacterium | reverse complement strand
CTGGCCTTTTTGCTGGTGATCTATAATATGCCAGCAGCGGTCGGGTTTGCCGCGAACAATCCCCAGGCTTCCTTAGTTAATGGTAGTACTCCCTTATCAGGACAAGCTGTGTCCGTAAATAACACGAATGGCACAACCGCTTCCTTTCAATTTACTTCTGCGGTAAATGGCGGTCACGGTTCGATTGAACCTGAGCAAGAGACCGTCAAGCAAAATGGCAGCGTCGAAGTCACCTTGAAACCGGATGATCACTACCGGGTTTCCGCCTTTACAATTAATGGGACCGCGGTCGATGTTGAACAGCTTACGGATAATGGGGATGGAACGTTCAAGTACACAGTTTCCAACATGACGAAGGATACGTCAGTTGTGGCCACCTATGAGCCGATTCCTGCCTTGTCTGGTCCGTGGACGGATTATGTGAGCGTTCAGCCAGCCTCCGGGTCTGCAGCGAAAGCTCTTTATACAGAAGGCAAAAATCAGATCATCGTATTCTCAAAGGATGCGAATCTGAGTGTTAAGCCAGTTTCGCCAAATAGTGAGCTTAGAATGCAATTAACCGGATCTTCTAGTTTTCAAGATTGGAAGACGAAGTATAACGATATCACTTCCTCTACGGGGATTGCCGATTTACAGGTGAAACAGCAGGGAAACAAAAGCCAAGGTGAAGTAAACTTAAACGGCGGCAATTTGTTTTTTTTATTTGATACACAAAAGCCTGTCGTTGATGATCCTGCTGTAAATGGTAAAAATAAAGCCGACGTTAGTGGATCCAATTGGTACAGCGGCAATGTCACGGTTTCCGGGACGATAACCAATGACCCTCAGACCTATCAGGGTGTTTCCTATAAAACGGACATTGATAAAGTGTATTACTCAAAAGGCGGGTATTCACCAACTAATGCTAAAGTGGCCTATGATGCAAACGATCCTAAAAACATTGTTGGAGGTAATACCGATCCAGTCCATTATTCTTTCACACCAACAGATGAAGATTACAATGGTGACTACAGTATTTGGGCTGTGGATAAGGCAGGGAACCAATCAGATGTTAAAACGGTGAAAATAAATATTGATAAAACGGCACCAGATCTTGCGGGTGCTGACGCCGTCACCTTTACGCAGACAAATAATAACTTTTTTGCCAAAGCCATCAACACCCTTACCTTTGGCACCTTTTTCAAGACAGGAGTTCAAGTGACGGTTCATGCCGCCGATTCTGGGTCTGGGGTAAAAGAAATTTCCTTGCTTCCAAAGAGTACAGACAATTCCAATGTTGCTCTGCAAGAGGTTAGTAGAACCTTCAGCACGGATGGCACGACAGCGGCAGAAACCTTTAGTCTTGATACGGATCATTTTACAGGAACATTTGATGTAAAACTTACTGATCAAGTGGACAACAGCCAAACCATTCCGGTTACAGACGGTAATTCTAATATCAAGGCGCATAATAGCGGCGTTGTGAAGATCGAGAACATCCAGCCGACAGCTGAAATTACGACAACAGCGAATGGAACAGTATCTTCGTATGAGCGGGAGGAAAATGGGAAAACCATTTCGATTTATAATGGCGATGCAACTTTTCATCTGAAAATTACTGACCCAGACTCTGGTGTCGATACTGTAAAAATTGATGTAAACGACCAGCCGTATAAGGTATATGATTTTTCAGACAGTCAGCAAACGAGTCCAGCTATCGATTCGATTTCAACCGATAACCTTGGCGGCATTAAAGTGAATGCGGATGGATCCTTTGTTATGAAGGTATATGTGATTGATAACGCGGGTAACACCTTCACAACCGAAAAAACCATATATATCGATAAAACCAGTCCAGCCATTACCAAGGTTCATTTTTCCAGTGAAGATGGCAGCAACGGGGATGCTGGAATTTCCGTTGAACCAACGGATTATGGCTTCTTTTTCAAAAAGCCAACGAAGGTGACGGTTACTGCCGTTGATCCGGGGGGAGATGCAGCGAGTACCGTTCAGTCGGAAACGATTTATTTAAAAGACAATGAAAATGGCAAGTATTTTGCGGTTGGTGCGGATGGCAAATTGAGCGAAATTGCTGCTTCCGAGATCGGTAGGATAACGGCGGTTCCAACCTCTGAAGATGTGACGTTCGATGTTCCGGAGAACTTTAAAGGGCAAATTTTTGCAAAGGCTACGGACCATGTCCAAAATACTGGTGACTATCAATCACCACCCGCTGTGATCGTCGAAAATGAAGCGCAGCATGCAAAATCAGCTTCGATTTCTTTGGATAAAATACCGACAAGCTTTAAAGATAACAATGGTTTAGATCTGTACGGCAAAAATGTGCCTGTGAACATAAAGGTTTCTGATCCGTATTCGGGGATTGGAAAAATTGAATGGTCGGTTGCTGCACCCTATGATACTGCCCAAAATCAAAGCGGTAAAGCTGTCATCGACAATGCGAAAAAT
>JAUZQA010000683.1 GCA_030705665.1 Bacillota bacterium | reverse complement strand
ACAAATCATTGGAAGCCAAACAGGGCCGAATAATACTCCGAATATCTGAAAATTGGAGGAAAAAATACATCCAACAGTAACAAAATAAGCTGCAAATACAAACGGTAAAAAGGAGTATCGATCCTTTTCTCCTCCAGCATCTTTCCAAGCATCCCACATTGCAAAAAAATATAAACAAGGATAAAACATCAACCAATGATAATCTGCTTGTTCAATTGATTTTTTAATGTTTCCTTGGAAACTTAAAAGGATGATCTTGTTAAAATTTGATTTTCCGTTAATAAAAAATTCTAATATTATAAACAGAATTCCTTTAATCAGTTTTCCATTCAGTATTTGACCAAATCCTGGAAATGCAATACTCCAAAGTAATTTTTCTACTTTTTTTTGATTTAAGATATCCATTTTACATTTCCTAAATTCCTTTGCTAATTCTTTTCTTTCTGCTGCAATCGGAGGATATCTATCCATCCATTTTGATTATATTGGCTCCAAAGTTGTGAAACTTCTGAGGATTTTAATTCTACTTTATGTACTTCTTGCATTTATCAATCCTCCAAAATAATTCTTCAGTGATATATTTTCCAAAAATATGGTAATTAGCAAAATGAATTTCAACAAATATCGACATATTCCATCATTGCCATACTGGAGGGTGGTGTAGTTACCCAAAAATGTATATATCTGAATTCAACTTGGTAATTTATGAATTGGAAACGTTGTGGATCACTTATCTGGAAAAAACTTGTCTTCTCTGAATGCTGGAATACTTAATCGCGCCTATTTCTTGCTTGGACCATTCTTGAATAAATAAAAGAGATGAAACGTATATCGATTTTAATTGCTGATGATGAGGAGGAGATTGCTGATGCGATCCATCTAGAAAAAGAAGGATATAATGTCATTAAAGTACATGATGGGCAAGAAGCCATCCAAGTTATCCAGATAAGGAGATTTACTTCAATAACGATATTCAGCAATCGGGCGCACTTCTTAAATAAGAAGGCGTCTTCTTTTATAGGACCATATTGTTGAAGATCAACTGGAACTTTATCATTGACAATTCCGAGTATGTTTATTAGAATAATGTGAAATACAAATAATAAAAAACGAAAATCTCTTATCCAGAGAGGTGAAGGGACTGGCCCGATGAAACCTCAGCAACCACATTTTTTGATTTTGTATGGTGCTAATTCCAGCAAAGCTTTGCTTTGAAAGATAAGGAGAGGTGTCTTTCTGAAACGAAAACCCTCTTCTTAGGAAGAGGGTTTTCGTTTCAGAAAGGGGAATATTTATGAGCTTTAGAGAGACACATTTGGAGGTAAATGATTATTTAGATTTGTACTTGTATGCAGGAAGCATAGGTGATATATCATGGCAACAAGTACTTATGGAAAAACTACAAAACTTCCATAACGAAGTTAGGAAAGAAAAACAATCCTATGTGCTTAATAACCTTTTGGAAAAATACAAACATCTTAATGAAGAAATTCTTACTATTTACTATCAAATACGAAGTCAACCTTCTAATGGTTATTTACAAGATAAAATTGGGAAACTGAAACAACAGCGCATTTCATTAGGTCGCGAAATTTGTTTGGTGAAAAATCAGCCTTCACAGTGAGTGTGAATATAAAAGCACCTTATCCAAATAAGATAAGGTGCACTTTCAAAATGTTCTAGCATTTTTCCTTCATGCTAACCATCATGTTCATCATAGATGTCATCGTTTCATCGCACTCTTGCATTTTAGACATCATTTGATCCATGTTCATTTCCATGTTCATGTCACACATCTTGTCCATCATCATTTTCATGCATTTCATTTCACACATCATTTTTTCCATACAAGTCATCATCATCATGTTCATACACATTTTTTCCATTTCCAATTCCTCCTAATAGGTAAATGTATTTTGAATAAAAAAGAAAATAAAAAAGCTCATCAAAATTCCTTATGCTTAATGCATGCAGAATTTTTAGAGCCTCTTGTCGTCAAGTCAGCTTTTCTTTTTTATCCAAATCAACTATATAATTATAATTCGAAAATTTCTATATATTTACAAAATGTTCATTATTTTTACAAATTTAACACAAGATGTTTGTTTTTATTGTTATTATTCATTTTTATGAAACGTGTGCGATTAAAATAAGCTTACTTTAATTCTTATTCAAGAATGGGGGCTTGAGTTAAAAGGACGAATTTTAAATTCTTATCAACACATGACAAATAACTAAAAAAATGCTTGCAAACAACCGCTGTCAGTTGGTGAGCCATTTTTATAGTTTTTTCACATTTCCATATTCAGCAATCGGGCGCGCTTCTTCAGTAAGAAGGTGCCTTCTTTTATTGGACCATTTAATGGAGTAAGACTCTCTAGAAAAAATAAATATTTATATTAGCATCAGTGAAGAGGATGTGAATTATTTCACTTGAACTAACGGGAGTTT
>JAUZQA010000682.1 GCA_030705665.1 Bacillota bacterium | reverse complement strand
ATTAATTTTACGTTCCTTTCAAAATTATATATTTAGTATAGTAATATACCAAAACAAGAAAGCGTACGTTTCTATTTTAAGGTAATCGGGTGAAAAAAAACGACTCAGATTGCAAAATGCTAAAAATCATCTATAAAGTGTGATAGAGACCACAATTTTTTAAAAAAATATTTCTTACAATAAAAAAGGTAAACAAGTTGGCGTTAGTAATGATAAACATCGAAGCTGGCATTGTTTGCTCCCAGCCATTGATACTCGGTTATAAGTCAGATGCAGCCAAAGCATAATAAAAAAAGAGATGGAGGTGATTTATATGGCAAATGTCCGCATAGAAAAAAATGAAATGTTACTTGAAGCAGACCTTGAGGATATTGAAACAATCGTTAAAGAAGCCGTAAAAAATATTGAACAATATAAAGAGGAAATTGCCGTCATCTATGATAAAATGCCAAAATTTGAGTATAAATATTTTTGCTTTTATGCATACTCAACGTATCACTTATTGGAAAAAGCCCTTAACTTTTCTTGTGATGAGGTGGGTCATTTCCGATTAATTGCACCAGAACAATTTTATTATGCTTTCTTCGGCATCATCTCAACACTGTATCATGAACACTGTGCAAAATAAGTGTTCGCCAATGCTTCCAGAAGGCGAATAGAAAATAGTATATAAATTTTAGGAGGAAAAGTAATGGAAAATTTTAAATCCACAGTAAATGCAACAGAATATCCACCACAAATTAAACATAAAGTTATTTTTGAAACCTTTGATGCGTTAAATTCGGGAGAAGCGATGCTGTTAATCAATGATCATGATCCCAAACCGTTATTTTTCCAATTTCAAATTGAACGGCCTAGTCAATTCACATGGGATTATCTTGAACAAGGACCGGAAACATTCCGTGTGAAAATTGCGCGTGTTTAAAGAAAATCTTGTTGTAAGATGGCTGCCTGTTTGTCATATACCTCATGGATATCGAAGGGTTTTTTTACTATCTTCTAACCATCAGGTACAATATGTGATTGTATTATCCTTCATGGGATATGAGGATGTGTACAACATCAAACAGAAAGTTACAACACATGATATTCAGGATCCTTCCTTGTTATGGGGGCTTTCAGTTGTGAAATCGCTCATTGATACTGAGGCCTTGTCAGAATCAGAGGATGGATATTTAAGTATCCGGCCTAAACCGGTGCCTGAGGATGGACTTTTACCCATCGACTTATTTCTGAAAGCTGTAGAAGACGGGGAGCTTTATATTTAATAGCTAGAAATGTGTAACATAAACCTTCTACTAAGTTGGCTTTGAAGTTGTTCAGCCATAAGAGGTTTTGAGTGTCTGGCCCCGCAAAAAGATATTTTCTTTTTGCGGGGCCAGACACTTTTTTTAAACTGAATCGTACCAAAAATGGTGGCAATTTTATATGAAGGACATTTCCCGTATTTCCAAGAGAATTTTGTCCTTCATAACAGGGCTGAAGGACATTTCCTGTATTTCCAAGAAGGGTTTTGTCTTTCATAATCGGGCTGAAGGACATTTCCTGTATTTCCAAAAGGGGTTTTGTCTTTCATAACCGGGATGAAGGACATTTCCCGTATTTCCAAGTGGGGTTTTGTCCTTCATCACATTAACAGTAGGTACCTGCCAGAATAATAGGTGCGCAGTACTTTCTTTAAATAAATAGCGATTCAATCGATCAGCAATTTACGCTATAATATACATTCAAAGGGGGTGCTTACAGATGGAGAATCACATAAGATTGTCTGGTACTTCTTCCACTCATGCAAAGCCTATTATTGGAGAGGCGATACTTTGCATGGGGCGAAATAATTAATATATCGCTAAAAAGGCTTTTCTAATATTTTGGCTTTGCACCTTATTTTTTCAAAATCAAAATAAGGGGCGGGCAGGAATGAAATATATGAATGCAAACGAAGTTTTACCTGAGCAGCTAATCGTGGAAATCCAAAAGTATGTCCAGGGGAAAACTCTTTATATTCCCAAGCAGGAGGCGGAGCATCGCAAATGGGGTACTTCAAGCGGAGGCAGACGGCTGCTTGACCGCCGTAATGCCGCCATTCGAAACTCTTTTATGAGTGGCATTAGTATCCAGCAGCTGGCTGAGGAATATTATCTTTCGACGGAAACGATTAAGAAAATCGTTTATTCACATAAAAAGTAGGAGAACAGCACTGGTGAATTTTTCATCAGTGCTGTTTTTAGGTAAAAAACATTTCTAAGTCATTTTCTCCATTTTAGAAGTTTGCCTCATTGTTTATTATAGGTGTAGAGAATTGATGGGAGATTGACAGGATGACAGAATAATTTATTAACAATGACCAGTTAAATTTTATAAAAAAACAGAGTGCTTTAATTAAGGACAGCAGGAAAAAGAACGTCCCGCCAAACGTTTTGGCAGCGGTGATTGACTTAGCACATGCCAAAATCT
>JAUZQA010000681.1 GCA_030705665.1 Bacillota bacterium | reverse complement strand
TAGAATTCCGGTTATTGCTGGAACTGGCAGCAATAACACTTATGCATCTGTAGAGCTTACTAAGAAAGCTGAAGAGCTTGGTGTAAATGGGATTATGGCTGTCGGCCCTTATTATAATAAGCCAAACCAAGAAGGCCTGTATCAGCATTTTAAAGCGATTGCGGAAAGTACAAAGCTTCCAGTCATGGTTTATAACATTCCTGGAAGATCAGCAGTAAACATCCATCCTGATACAATTATTAGGCTTGCAGACATTCCAAATATCGTTGCTGTAAAAGAGGCAAGTGGCGATTTAAATGCAATGACAAAGATTATCGCCAATACATCGGAAGATTTTGATTTATATAGTGGTGATGATAGCATGGCCTTGCCAGTCCTTGCAATTGGCGGATCTGGGGTCATTTCGGTCGCTTCCCATGTTATTGGAAAAGAGCTACAAGAAATGGTTCAGTCTTTTCTAAATGGAAATTTCGAAAAAGCAGCAAAAATCCATCAAACGTATTTACCAATTATGCAGGGATTGTTTGCTGCCCCAAATCCCGTTCCCGTAAAAACAGCGCTTCAACTAAAAGGGCTGGATGTAGGAACGGTAAGGCTCCCGCTTGTGTCGCTTACTGAACAAGAACGAATTACTTTAGCAACATTATTAGATAGTAAGTAATCATAAAAAGTCCAATCGAATCAGTTCGATTGGGCTTTTTTAGCTATTTGCTAAAGAGCGGTTGTAATTTGGTTGTAATAAATTTCAAATATCAAGTATAATAAGCGTAACTGATCTAAGGTCGGCCTAACATCGATACAGGAGGTTCAACACAATTGATACAGAAACAAAATACATCCATCAAGCTGATTGCTCTAGGTGGCGTGGGAGAAATTGGAAAAAATATGTATCTTGTCGAAGTGGACAAGGATATTTTCATTATTGATGCCGGTTTAATGTTCCCCGAGGATGAAATGCTGGGCATTGATATTGTTATTCCAGATATTTCCTACCTGGTAGAAAATAAGGAAAGAGTAAAAGCAGTTTTCCTGACGCATGGTCATGAGGACCACATTGGCGCACTTTCCTATATCTTACGAAAAATTAATGTTCCTGTTTATGGAACACGTTTAACATTGGCACTTGCAAACGCTAAACTTAAGGAACAGGATTACTACGGTCCAGTAAATCTGATAGAAGTTAATTCTGATACGGTCCTTGATATGGATTCGGCAGATGTTAGCTTTTTCCGGACAAATCATAGCATACCTGATTCCGTTGGTGTGTGTATTCACACATCCGAAGGAGCGATTGTTTATACTGGAGACTTTAAATTTGATCAATCCGCATCCGATTTGTATAAACCCGAGATTGGCAAGATGGCTAAAATTGGTGAACAAGGTGTACTGTGCTTGCTATCAGACAGCACTGAAGCAGAAAAACCAGGCTATACAACCTCTGAAGCAATTGTCGCCAGAGAAATGTCCAATTCCTTCTACAATGCACCAGGCAGAATTATCGCTGCTTGTTTTGCATCGGATATTAATCGAATTCAGCATATTTTTGATGCTGCGATGGAAACGGGCCGAAAAGTGGCAGTTGTGGGAAAAAGTTTAGAAAAGATCTTTCATATTGCGCTTGATTTAGGATATCTTCAGGTAGAGGACGAAAGCATTATTCCGATTTCTGAAATAAAAAACTTTGAAGATAATGAAATCGTTATCTTAATGACGGGCAGTCAAGGTGAACCAATTGAAGGTTTACAGAAGATGGCGAAGCAAACCCATAAACAGGTTAATATTCAGCCAGGAGATACCGTTTTGATTGCGGGATCACCGTATAGAGGCAGTGAACTTCTTATCACGAAAGCAGTGGACATGTTATTCCGAGCTGGGGCTAATGTTATTTCCGGAAGACGTACCGTGCATGTTTCCAGCCATGGAAGTCAGGAAGAACTGAAGTTTATGATTAACCTGATGAATCCAAAGTTTTTCATCCCAGTCCATGGTGAACATCGGATGCTGATCGCCCATCGAAAACTGGCAAAAGAATGCGGGCTAAAGGGTGATCAAGTTTATATTCTTGATCGCGGAGAGGTCCTTGAAATCAAAGAAGGCAAAATGGTTCCAAGCGGGAAAGTAGCTTCAGGAAATGTTCTTATTGATGGAATTGGCGTTGGTGATGTAGGAAATATTGTATTACGCGATCGTAAGCTATTATCACAGGATGGAATTTTAATCGTTGTAGTTACATTAACGAAGCAAGAAAAGAAAATTATTTCCGGACCCGAGATTATCTCGAGGGGATTTGTTTATGTCCGTGAATCAGAGAAATTAATGGATGAATCGACAAAGTTAGTCCATGAAATAGTTGAGAGAAACACCTTAAAAGACACCTTTGATTGGTCGTCATTAAAACAAGACATCCGTGATGATTTAAACCGCTATTTATACGAAAAAACCAAAAGACGCCCGATGAT
>JAUZQA010000680.1 GCA_030705665.1 Bacillota bacterium | reverse complement strand
CAAGTTATGGCTGATGTTACTGTGCAGGCAAAGAAAGATAACCCTAATGTCAATGATCAGGAAGTCAACTTCCAAGCCCAGCAAAGCTATGAAGACCTGCTTGTTTCACAGATGAATTCGTTAAAGATTCAGATTTTGTAAAGACCGGATGAATGCCGGTCTTTATTTTTTTATTTAACTGCCGTTTTTCCAGTAAATGGCTAAACGTGCAAAGCTCCTCAAAAAACGTGCAAAGCCGCGGTAAAAGCGTGCATACCAGAGACAAAATCGTGCATCACTTGTTGAAAAACGTGCATACCTCTCTAATCCATCCAAAATCCTCTTGACCAGCGTTCAGAATTGATTATAATAAAAGTGAGTAATCACTCACTCTCATAAGAGGAGGCTTGTCAATGACGCCATCCATTGTTGTAAACCAGGTTAGTAAAAGCTTTGGGAAAAAAGAAGTGTTGCAAAATGTTGATTTAACTGTCGTTCCCGGACAGATTTACGGCTTAATTGGGCCCTCAGGCTCTGGAAAGACAACCTTAGTCAAACTGATTGTCGGTATGGACCGCCCAACGAAAGGGGATGTCCGAGTATTGGACACAGCTGTGCCAAATCTAAAACTGCTGCAGAAAATTGGCTACATGGCCCAGTCCGATGCCCTATATAGCGACCTTACCGCGCGCGAAAATCTTGCTTTTTTTGCCTCCCTTTTTAAATTAAACAAGCAGGAGCAAAGCAAGCGAATCGCCTATGCAGCCGATTTGGTCAACTTAACTGCTGAATTATCGAAAAAGGTTCAGGCTTTTTCAGGCGGGATGAAGCGCCGGCTTTCGCTTGCGATTGCCTTAATTCAGGACCCGCAGGTTCTAGTATTGGATGAACCAACCGTTGGGATTGACCCTGAGCTGCGGTTATCCATTTGGCAGGAGCTTTACCGTTTAAAAAATGAGGGTAAAACGATTTTAGTGACCACACATGTGATGGATGAGGCTGAAAAGTGCGACCAGCTTGCAATGATTCGCGACGGCAGGCTCATCACGAGCGGTTCACCCGCCGAACTAAAAGAGCAATATGGCATTCAAAGTCTCGAAGAAGTATTTTTGATAGCGGGAGGCAGCGGCCAATGAGAACACTCGCCTTTGTTAAACGGATTATTCAGCAAATGTTCCGTGATAAACGGACACTTGGATTAATGATGGTGGCTCCACTCGTGATTATGACTTTAATGCACTTTTTGTTCACGAGCGATACGCCCAACCCGAAGCTGGGGGTAATAAATAATGATGCGGCCCTGATTAAGGATTTGAAGGATAAAGATATTGATGTAAAAAAATATACGAAAGCTGACAACATTAAAACGACCATCATCGATGATCAATTGGATGGATTTTTAAACAAAAGCGGGGACACCTATAAGCTTACACTTAAAAACACGGACCCTGCGGCCGCAAAAGGCTTGCAAATGAAAATCCAACAAACGATTGCCAGCCAAACTGCCGAAAAACAAAAAACAGGTCTCGCCTCATTTATGAAAGTCCTGCAAACTAAGCTTCATGGCGACCCACCGCTTAAGCTAGAAACAGTCAATGCACCAAAGGTCAATACAACCTATCTTTATGGCAGTAAGGATACTAGCTTTTTTGATTTATTGGGACCGATTCTTGTTGGATTCTTCGTATTTTTCTTTGTATTTCTTATTTCCGGGATTGCTTTATTGCGTGAACGGACAACAGGCACGCTTGACCGCCTCTTAGCAACTCCGATCAAGCGGCACAATATCGTGTTTGGTTATCTTGCCGGATATGGGCTCTTTGCGATTGTTCAAACGGTGATTGTGGTCTATTATGCTGTAAAGGTTTTAAATATCGTATTGGTTGGGTCGATAGGGTACGTTATTTTAATCAATTTAATGCTCGCCCTAGTTGCCCTATCACTTGGAATTCTCTTGTCCGCTTTTGCTAACTCAGAATTTCAAATGATGCAATTCATTCCGATTGTGATTATTCCGCAAATCTTTTTTGCCGGAATCCTTCCTGTAGATGGGATGGCGAACTGGCTTCAGGTGATTGCAAAATGCATGCCGATGTATTACGGCGGTGACGCCTTGCAGACGGTGATGTACAAAGGCTTGGGCTGGAGTGACATTCAGAATGATATTTATGTTCTATTCGGCTTTGCCGTTGTTTTTATCGTATTAAATGTATTTGCATTGAGAAAGTATCGGAAAATATAGAGGTTGATGGCCGCAGCGCCGGCACTACCCATATAAAGGTGATGAGACAAAATTGCCAGCTAAAAGTTTGCTTGAATTAGCGTTAGCTCAAGCGAAAAACACTGAAAAAATGACCGAGAAGCAGCAAAAAATCGTTGAAACAGCGATCCAAATGTTTGCTGATAAAGGCTATGCATCGACGTCAACAGCGGAAATCGCCAAAGCAGCCGGGGTGGCAGAAGGAACGATATTCCGCCACTTT
>JAUZQA010000068.1 GCA_030705665.1 Bacillota bacterium | reverse complement strand
TGCCGACCATCTTGTTGATGCAACGCAAAATACAGATGCCTATACAGAAGTATCAGCGGCATTGAAAGTTTGTATGATGAATATGTCCAAAATAGCCAATGATTTGCGATTAATGGCCTCAGGTCCAAGAGCAGGGCTGGGGGAAATCACCTTACCTGCCAGACAGCCCGGTTCTTCGATCATGCCTGGAAAGGTAAACCCAGTGATGGCGGAAGTGATTAACCAGGTAGCATTCCAGGTAATAGGAAATGACCATACCATCTGCCTTGCATCTGAAGCAGGCCAGCTTGAATTAAATGTAATGGAGCCCGTCCTTGTATTTAACCTGTTGCAATCAATCAGCATTATGAATAATGCCTTCAGGGTTTTTACGGACCATTGTGTAAAAGGAATAAAAGCAAATGAAGAGCGATTAAAAGAGTATGTGGAGAAAAGTGCAGGGGTGATTACAGCAGTAAATCCGCATATTGGGTATGAAGTTGCTGCACGGATTGCAAGAGAGGCGATTCTCAAAGGGGCGCCAATCAGGGAACTTTGTTTGAAATATGATGTCTTAACAGAAGAGGAACTGGATTTAATCTTAGACCCATATGAAATGACACATCCCGGAATTGCCGGCGCCGCTTTGCTTGAAAGAGATTAAATGATCATTCTATGAAAAAACAGACCAGCTTGGTCTGTTTTTTCTACTTTTTCCATTTTACTAGATAATATTCTCTGTTATTACAAACAATTAAAGCATCATAACTGCTTGTTTGAAGTGTCGAGTTTGTTTGAAAATGCGAAATAAAGGCTTCACTATTATCGATCATTTCTTGAAGGATTTCATTTTCTTTAGGACTGCAATGATGATGAATCCCAAACCTTCTGTTTTTAATTAATTCCGTTTTTTCTTCTAAATTAAGAATCTCATCTTTTTCCTTAGGATGAAACATATTAATACGAATGGCATTAGATATTTTGTTGTTCATATAGGTCCCTCCAGATGTCAAGTGTAATTATAACAATTCTGTGACAGTTTTTCACGTCTAATGTTTATGCCAAAAAATCCATTTTGTTCTTGGCAAGGACGTAAAAAATGGAGGGACTTTGAACATCTATTTACTAAGCATGTTGTCTAAGTATTCCTTAATTTGTTCAATATTTCCTGAGACCTTCTTTTCTCTTGCTTCATCTTTTCTCAGTTTATCTAATGATTTTCCCAGAACTGATTCTGCTTCTGATTGAGGGATTACCACAACTCCATCCGCATCACCAACAATAATATCACCAGGGTTTACGGCAGTGCCTCCGCAGGAAATGGGCACGTTGATTTCACCTGCGCCGGCTTTTCCGCTTGCTGCCACGGTCGTCCCTCTGGAGAAGACAGGGAAATTTAATTTTTTGATCCCTTCAATATCACGAATCACACCATCAACAACGATCGCTCCCACACCAAGTGTTTGTGCCATCCCCACAACAAAGTCACCAGCTATGGCTCGATACTGGTCTCCTTTAGCATCTACCACGAGAATATCTCCTGGTTTGGCTTCTCTGATGGCTCTTAGCACAGCCAAATTATCGCCGACAGGAGTCTTCACGGTAAAAGCCCTGCCCGCAAACTTGTATTCTTCTTTGAGTGGTTTAATGGCAGCATTCATATTATTTAGCCCATCCATCGCATCTGAAATGCAAGTCGTCGGAATTTCCTTAAATTGATTAATAATAGGTTCCATACTGATCTCCTTACTATTTATTTTTAGGCTGTGTTAAAAGATATTGTTGGTTTTTTACTCCTGTTGATTGAAGCGGAAGGCACTTGACTCCTACGGGAGTACGGGGCAGGAGAGACCCCGCAGGCGCCAACAGCGCCGAGGAGGCTCCCCTATACCCCGGAGGAAAGCAAGTGCCTGGAGCGGAAATCAACAGACAAAGTTAACACAGCCTATTTTTAACAAAATTATACAATTGTTTTATTGATAGGAATAATCGAAAAAAGTTATCAACTTTGATAACAAAATTTTATTTTTAAAAAGCTAGGTTTATGAACACCACAAAACTTTTAAATTTTTATGAATATCGCCACTGATTTTACTATTAAAAATAGGGCTATGATAAAATTATAGTGATAGATGAGGAGGGTTATTCGTGAGTCTTTTTTATAATGTGGTTGTTTTTATCCATATTTTTTCGGCAATCATGGGAATGGGGCCAGGTTTTATTTTAACGACAGTTGTGAAGTCAGGGAAAACAATGACAGAATTAAAGCATGCATATGCGATCAGGAATAAGCTCCATATTTTCGTTATGATTGGCGGGACTCTATTACTGATTACAGGTTTGACCATGGGCTCAATTAACCAATACCTTTTCCATATGGGATGGTATGTAACAAGTCTTATACTCTTTTTAATCTCCCTTGCGTTAGGCCCGCTGGCATTATCACCAAGGTCAAAACCGATTAAAGCTCTGTTAAATTCCCATCAGGGGGAAGAAATTCCACAAGAATATTATCCTTTAGCAAAAAGATTATTCAGGTGTGAATACCTTGAAAACTTCATTTTTATCATCATCATTTGTTTAATGATTTTGAAACCATTTTAATTGAAATAGCAAAAACAACATGTCAGGAGGCAACATGTTGTTTATTTAATTTAACCTTCTAATTTATCCTTTTTTGATTTAATCTCTTCTTCATAAAAACTATCTTCCAAATCCTCTTGAGTATCACGGACGACTTTTGCGACCATGAAGGATGAAACGATGATCCCGATTGTACCCATTGTATAGTAACCTTTGACAAACAGTGGCTCTTTTAACGTATAAAGACCAATAAACATTAAAACAGTAAAAATTGAAAATGCTGCCCATGCCAAAAAGGTAAAGTGCTGTGTATTACGCTTTCTTTTCCCCAATTATTAGCTTCCCCCATTTCTATGATTGAATGGACTAATTTTACCGCAAAATAACAGAAAATAGAGAAAAATTGCACAATTTTAGAAGAGGAATTGTTTCACATGAAACAATTTCTTTCCGTTCGTCCTGACTCCATGCAGGGCGGAAATCCGCCCGCATAATTTTCCCCGCTTTTTCTACTCTAAAAGCCTTCCAAGCGGCTTGTACATGAAATCAATGAATTCCGTTGGCCCTGGAGTATTTGGAAAGATGAACAGAAAGTTAATGAGCAGCCATCCAAATATAGTCAGAGTGATAAATGCTGCCTTTTCCTTTTTTTGATTTTGGTTTAGTTTCGGCCATTGGAAAAGGATCATACAAACTACAATAACGGTACTTATAAACAAAGGACCCATTCTCATTTTTCGTTCACCTTATTTAGAAAAATGGAGGAGATTACAGAGTTCATTCCATGCCTCCGTATTTTCATATTTGAATGAATGGTTACTTCAACATTTGGAAAAATGTTATCCCAACGATCTTTGTTTTTTTTCCATAAACCGGGATATTTTCTGTGAAACGCATCTCCAAACCCAAAAACATCTGCTTTCATATCTTTCTGGACTTGGACCAGTGCTAACTTCACTTTAGCTTCAATTTCCTTTTCTAACTGTTGTTGCAAGCTTTTGATCACTTTAGGATTGGCCATATCCAATTTGGTTGTATTTTGAATGACATCGGCATCAGCATCGGCTTTAAACACCATTTTCCACTTTCCGTGCTCAATTTTCGGTATTAATTCGGTGGTTGCTTCTAACAAACTTAACGAGACATATCCTTTAGCTTCCTTTGGCTGCACTGTAACGGTTGCAAGCTGAATTTCATTTCGCAGCCACAATACCCCTCTGGTAACGGAAGCATCAATAATGCCAACCATTTTATCCTTCTTAAAAATGGCAGTTCCGGTAATATAGGCAATCGTTTCCTTTTTCTTTCTTCCTTCCTCAGGTGGCAGCATCTTAATATAGGGAACAGCAGTATCACCGGAATCACTAAGCAGCATTTCGGCGAAATTTTTGGCAGTTACTTCCATCCCCATCTTCATTGATTCTAATTCACGGAGCACAGTAGATAAATCTCGTTCCAATGGGGGGAGCACTCCCAATACTTTTCTTGCTTTTTGTTTGGTAATAAATATTTCTGAACGCTCACGAAGCTGTGGATGGCGAAGAATAAAATCAACATGTTTGGCAAGCCCCATCTTAGCCAATTTTTCATCGAAGATAAAAACTGCCGTGTGACCCCAAAAGATGTGACGGGGCAATTTTTGCTGAAGTTTTGACATTGCGTCGGCAACCGTTACTCCTGTTGCTGACCTTACTAATGTCTGTGCGCTACCGCCACCGCTGCCGCCATTCATACTTTGCTGGCCGCCAACACTTTTCGGAATATAAACGAGAGCAGACAGCTCAATGGTTTTATTTGATATTTTATCAATACCTGCTGCTGTTACTAACCCCAGGTCATTTACTTCCTTCCTGTCCCAGCAGCCAGTCAACAGCAGGACGGCGATACTAATCAAAAGCAGCGGTAATTTATGTTGTAAAAATTGGCTGGTCATCCTGTTGCCGTCTCTTTATTAGGCTGTTTTCGCTTCCGAACTAGCGCAATCAGCAGGAGGATGAGTGGAACGAAAATTTGGATTGAAAATAAATAAAATGGTGCGGATGTACTGATAAAATGGGAGAGTTCATCTAAATTGGGGGCTGCCCATACGCCAAAAATAAGTAATAAAAATCCAATTGGAAAAACGATCGGCCGAAAGTCTGATAGTTTAAGCCACTGGGCTGTTCCCAGAGCTAATACATAATATAAGACGGTGATCTTGATAAATGTTCCAGCCACCCATATCGCCATAACAATTGCCTCCAAATGTTCCATGAATTCAGCTAAACTAATATACCGCGCAGCTACCATTACCGGATAGGTTAAGACGGATGTCAGCCTTCCAAATAAAAAGAGAGAGGTAAACTGAGTCAAAACCATTAAAAATAAAACGCTTGTAACGGAGATCATTCCCCACTTTAACCCTTTTTGTTGATCAGTAAGATAAGGAAAGAAAAAAGCAACAAGTATATACTCGCTAAACCAGCATTGTGGAACAATGGAACCAACGATAGATGGTGTTATTCCATTTTCCATGAGTGGAAACATATTTCGGATATGGAAATCCTTTATAAGCATGATAAAAATCACGAGGTAGAGAAGCAGGACAACTGGTACGATAATTTCCGAACATCTTCCAATCACTTCTAGTCCGCCATAAACGGCAAATGAGCATACTAAAAGCATGGTCCCAAAAACAAATAGTATGGGGGTATGCGGCAGAAAAGTACCCGAAACAAATTCTCCATATTCACGAACAACCATGCCGGAAAGGTGTAAATAAAAAAACAAATACAGAGCGCCAACAATTTTCCCCAAAACCTTTCCTAAGATAGGCTCACAATATTCGATAAGCGTATATTGAGGGTATAACTTGTTTAGTTTATAGGCCAAAAAAACAGCAAAAAATCCAATGAGAGATGCCCAAATAGGGGATAACCACATGTCCTGCTTGGCATGTTTTGCTGTTATCGCAGGAACCAATAGTAAAACAGTTGCAATAATGGTTGGATTCATCATAATCGCCATTTGTAAACTGGAAATTTTTCCTTTTTCGATCATGTTTTGTTCATCTCCTGTTTTGTTTCTCTGATTGGCTTTGGATTTTGTCCGGTCCCCTGCCGATTGGTGTTTTGATTCCCTGTTAACCGAGGCCGTGTTTTTAGAGACCACCATGGCGCCCTTAGCAATGTATCCTTCATTTCCTTCTCTTTCATCGGTGCCATCGGTGATAAGTATGGTATGCCAAATGATCGAATGGTACTTAAATGAACAATGATTGTAAGGAGACTAAGCATGATTCCCAAGAGCCCTAATGTTCCTGCCATGAACATAATGGGGAAACGAAGCATGCGAATTGCAATCGCCGCATTGTAGCGGGGAATTGAAAAAGAAGCAATCCCTGTGATCGCAACAACCATTACCATTGGTGCTGAAACAAGCCCGGCAGAAACAGCAGCCTGTCCAATTACCAATGCACCCACAATGCTGACAGCTGAACCAACCTGCTTTGGTAAGCGGAGTCCAGCCTCCCTTAATGCTTCAAAGGTAATTTCCATAATAAGAGCCTCAACTAAGGCTGGGAAAGGAATCTCCTCTCTGGATTTGGCAATGCTCAGTAGAAGGACTGTTGGAACCATCTCCTGATGAAAGGTAAGGATGGCTACATAGGTCGACGGAAGCAATAAAGCTATCAGTAAAAACAAGTAACGCAGCCAGCGAATTAACGTACCCATCAAAAACCGTTGGTAATAATCCTCGGCAGCTTGATAAAAAGAGTAAAAGGTAGTGGGGGCAACAATGACAAATGGTGTCCCATCCACGATAATAGCAACCCGGCCTTCTAATAAATTTGCAGCAGCTACGTCGGGCCGTTCAGTATTTAACATCTGCGGAAAAGGAGAAAATGGATAATCTTCAATAAACTCTTCGATATACCCACTTTCCAAAACGCCATCAATATCAATTCGGCTTAATCTGTTGTTGACTTCCTCAACCAGTGTTTGGTCAACAAGCCCATCAATATACATAACGGCAACTTGTGTTTGACTATAGCGGCCGATGCTCATGGTGTTCATTTTTAAATCGGGACTTTTTAATTTTCGGCGCATTAGCGAAATATTGACGCTTAATGTTTCTGTAAAACCATCTCTTGGTCCACGGACAACGGATTCGGCGCTTGGTTCTTCGATGGAGCGTTTTTCAAATTTGGCTAACCCCATCGAGAGCCCATGTGATTGCTGGTCGATTAGAACGACAGGATTTCCTGATGAAACCTGCTCAATGACTTCCTGGATCTTAGCTGCTTGCTTGATCTTTGAAACAGGGAGCTTCTCATCAAGAGTCGAAAAATCTAATAGCATTTCTGCTTCCAGATTCATAAGCGGACTCAGCACATTCTTGTCGATTTCTTCAAGATTTGAGAGCCCCTCGATATAAATAAGAACAGCCTTCAAAGAATTTCCAATCAAAAACATTCGGAAAATAACGTCTGGGCAATTATTGTAGATGGATTGCAAGGAAGTGACGTTTTCCTGCAGATTTTTGGAAAGAGCATCTTGTGCATTAAGTTTTTTCTCAACCTTTTTTTCTTGGGGTAAATTGGTATCTCCCTTTTTAGGGAAGGCCCGTCGCATGCGTTTTCTCCAATCCATCATCATGCCCTCTTTGGTAAATAAGGTAATAGTTGAAATATTTGGTAACCAAATTTTAGTCTTTCACTATTTTTCAATTTTTATTTACGAAAGGTATATAAAAATTACAATAAAAAAGCATTGGGAATGTCTTCCCAATGCTTTCTGCCAGTAAACTTCTAGAACAATTATATTAATAATTCTTTACCTGAATGGATGCAGTGACTCCTTCAGTTTCACTAAATCGTAAATCTACCAAGAGCCGGTCTGGATCGAAGTTATGGTAGTCACGTAAGTAAAAGGCTACCGCGTCAATCATATCCTGCTCCTGGAGGGTTCGGGTTTTACCTAGTAATCTAGCTGTTGCAGAAAATCCAAAAGATGGATTAAAAGTCAGTTCAACATCAATGTTTTCCGGTTGGGTGTATTCCTTTGCGGCAGTGTATACACAAACACTATCGACGAGGTCCTGTTCATTAAATAGTAATTCCATTGTACTAATACCTTCTTCTTCTAAATATCTTTTTAATGATCCAAACAATTACAACAATGACCAGAATATCAAAGAGGATCCCAAACATGGAAAAACCATAGTTTTGTCCGTAGTAATGGCCGCCAAATGGGTGAAACATACTTCCAAAAAGTGTTCCAGCACCAAATGCTGCTGCATGACTCCAAAAACTGCTTCTTTTGGAAGTAGGAGTACTTTTATATGTTGACCTCGAAACATTGCTCGATGGCGATTTGTATCCAGAACGATAAGTGCTGCTTGAACTGGTTGTAGAAGAATGGGTTCCAAAAGAAGAACTATGGCTAACTGAGCTATGTCCCCCGCTAAATCCTCTTGCTTCCGTCATACTTGGAACAATCAGGGTGAAAAGTAAAACAAAAGCAATCATTAATTTTTTCATTTAAAATTCTCCTCTAATTTTATCGATATTGGCAGTAATACACTATACGAATATAGATGAAATAAGTTTCAATGTACAAATAAAAAACTTTATTGATAGAAGAATTGTACCGAAATTTATTTGATTGGATAAACGACGGAGGATGGAATTTTTCTAAGACCTAAGACTTATTTTTGCTTCCATTTGTATAGAAACAGGCCATTTTTCCTTTCCCTCTATTGGTCCTGCTCCTATATAGTGATCATATTTCCATCAAATGTAGTGAGGGAAAATCCTTTAAATTCTTGCTGATAGGTCTCCCGATAATCTCTCAAGATGCCAATCGCTATTTTTTCACCAAGCTTTATACCATTTATTCCGTCAGTGCGATAATGAACTCCAGCTGCGTTCCGGCCAAGGGAGATATTATAGGCAAGTTTGTTCAGCTCGCCCCCAATAGTAAGCGGCGCATCTTTATAAGGGGTTAGGGACATTCCGTCTTGAGAGGGGATCACTGGATTAGGAATGACGAATTCCTCATTAAAAAATGCTTTTAGCATCGTGACCATAGCTCCTATAAATGTTGCATGTCCTGCCGGATAGGAAGGATGAGCGGGGCAGCCTTCTGGGTATGCCTGTGGAAGAAGATAAGTGCCATATTTGTTATACACTCGGAAGACTGCCTCAGAGTTTAATACCTCGTGATTAATTGGATAAAAAGCGGTGCCCGTTAATTTCTGATGAATCCGTCCACCAAACTCCTCTGGACGCAGGCGGCGGTGAACGAGCCATTTTTGAAACCATGCGGCTTCCAGCGCAGGGCGGGCTACTCTAGTAACAAAATCCAAAATATGTGGTGCTCCAAAAGCAGCGAATCCAGTTTGGGTGTGGGAATGAAGATATGGATTTGCGTGGTCTAAAGCCTGATTGCCGTAACTCAAGAGGATGAAACACGTTGTTAAGCCATCCTCAACAGAATAATCATGGTGAACATATTCTGCCAAGGCCCGTCCATCTATAATATACCGAGGTGCTGTATATTCAATGTCAAGTTGAACGGGCAAACCGTTTTGAGCATCCAGCCAATTCTGATAGGAGGTTAAATAGTGATCGCCCGATTTGGTTGAGCGATATTGCTGTTTGATTGTCGCAGCAACATAGGGGATGTCCATCCAAAGAAATTGTGAAAGGTATGGCCCTTCCAAGGCCCCTGGAAGGCTGGCACGGAATAAAAGGTCTGGAGTTACAATTCCATTGATTTTTGGGCCCCGAAACTCGGTTAAAGTAGAAAGTTCCTTGGCCGCGGTGATTGTTAAAGGGTCAGTAGAATAGTCGCTAAAGGGAACATCACGCGTTAGGGCCTGCCAGTATAACTCAACCATTTCAGAGGCTGCTTCCGCACTATGGAAGGAAGGAGGCGGAGGGACAACTAATTGATGACTATCGGGTCCGACTAGCTCATATGAATAGGCAGCTTGTGGATTCACTAGTTTACTAGTTCCTCCAAGCGGAATTTTTTCAAGATCATCATGGTTTCCTGTTTTCAAAGCCTCCATGTACTTTTTATACGCATGGGAATCCACTTCACCATGTTTGTTGTGCGGCAAGGCCTTTGAGAAACTTGCCATCTTATTTGAATACCTCATTTCATCCCCGTTACAGGCATGGCAATAAAGTGGAAGTTGTTTATAAAATTTAGCGGCTTTCTCTCGAATTCTAAATGCTTTAAAGTAACGTTTTGCTAGTGAAATAGGGCCGGTTAAGCAAGAAATAATAAACAATTAAGGGTACACCCTTTCTCTATATTTTTACTTTATAGTATGAAAGAAAAATCAAAGAGAAAGGGACAAAAGGACAGATTATCTCAAACAATTTATTGTTTAAGCTGCCCAAAAAATCCGTTCCAAAAAACAGTTAAGATGCTTTTTGCAGTTTCCTCAATAGTTGAAAAAAAGGAAGTACCATCTGCTTGTTTGTAATTTCCAACCCTGGCTAAAGCCATATAGGAATGAGCGGCAAACTTTGCATGAATGTTGGGGATTTCTCCTTTTTCCATTGCATCTTTAAATGCTTGTTCAATACTGTCAAACATATTTTCCTCGGCACTTTTTATTTCCTGAATTTGTTCCATGGAAAGAGAAGTTTTCGATTCACGCATAAAGCCTTCCAAGTCAAAAGTATTTGTTGCCTGCAAATGGGCCAGAATGACCGCGTAAAGTCTTTCATATAATGGCTTGTCTGTTTGTAACAGCTGCATAATATGCCCGCGTATTCGCTTCATTAAGCTTACCATGGCCTCTTTAAAAAGCTCTGCCTTTGTTCCAAAGTAATAATAAACAGTGGCCTTGGTCATGCCAGCCTCTTTGGCTATATCGTCTACGGAAACTTTTTGAAAACCACCCCTTAAAAAGAGGGTGGTGGCTGTTTGCAGGATAGTTTCTTTTGTCGGTCTATCACTATCTGATGCTTTTGGTCTGCCGAGTGCCCGGCCTGTTTTTTCCTTTGTCATTTTGATCTGTCCGCCTTAAGAAATAAGTTTTGAAAATTAACTAACCAGTATATATAATTAATAATATAAAAATTTTAGCTTAAAAACAATTCTACAAGGAAATGGGGAAGAAAAGTGAAAAATTTTCTCATACATTTTGTTGAGGCTGTTTCCAGCCGCAAAGGAAGATGGGTAACACTGGCTGTATGGATCATTGTGGTTGGATTGCTCTCCTCCATTTTTCCAAATGTAAATAAAGTGTTGAATAATGGGGCGTCAGATTTACCAAGCAATGTCACCTCTGTTCAAGCAGAAAAGGTGGCAAAAGAACAGTTTCCAAATAATACAGGTACACCGTTGCTCCTAGTCTGGTATCGTGACGGCGGATTAACGGATCAAGATTATCAATTAATAACAGTTCTTTATAAACATTTGGATCAAGACCCATTGTCAGCCCAAAACTTTATACCGCCGCTCGGCAATATTCCTAGTCAAGTTTTGAAATCCAATGCCTCAAAAGATGGAACAGCAATCGTGACTCCTATTTTTATGAAAAAGAAAGCTAGTACAGATGAATTGGCTGCCAATCAGGCTGACTTAAAAAGCTATTTAAGAGCACAGAAATCAAACATCAATTTCGAAAAAAACTTGAGTGATGCCGGCTTGCATGTTCGCTTTACAGGGCCAGCAGCGATTGCAACCGATGCAACAGCCCTTTTTGGCCAAGCGGACGTCACGTTATTAATATCAACAATTTTAATTGTATTAATCTTGTTGATTCTGCTTTATCGCTCACCCATTCTTGCGATTATCCCGCTGATTGGAGTAGTATTTGCAAATGGATTAGCAGGACCAGTTCTGGGGTTTTTAGCCAAACAAGGCATTATAACCGTTGATTCCCAGGCAACCTCGATTATGACTGTGCTTTTATTTGGTGCGGGAACAGACTATTGCTTATTTTTAGTATCAAAATATAGGGAATGTTTGCTGGAGGAATCAGATAAATTTATCGCTCTTCAGAAGGCGATCAGGCATTCAGGCGGCGCCATTATGGTGAGCGCCATTACAGTTGTATTAAGCTTATGTACCCTATTGTTAGCACAGTTTGGGTCATTTCAGCGATTTGCGGTTCCTTTTAGCTTAGCCATTCTTATTATGGGCATTACTGCCTTAACTTTGCTTCCGGCATTGCTTGCAATTTTTGGAAGAGTGTCTTTTTTTCCGTTTATTCCAAGAACGGAGGAAATGCTGGCAGAATTGGAGGCTAAGAAAGGCAAGAAATACCGCAGACGTGTTGCACATAGTAAATTTAGCAGGAAATTGGGGAACTTTGTGGTTGGAAAGCCATGGACAGTTATTATCCTGAGTGTTGTA
>JAUZQA010000679.1 GCA_030705665.1 Bacillota bacterium | reverse complement strand
TTGGAAACAAGACTGGAAAGCAAAGAATTAACCATTTCCGAACTGCAGGGGAATGTTAAATCATTAAATGAGGAATTAAAACATGTTCAAGAGGAATCTAAGCAATCTGAGAGTGAAAAACAAGCATTAACCGAGCAAGTGGGAGGATTACGGTCTACAAATGAAAATAACCAGGAGTTGATTCAGCAATACAAGGAAAAGATTGATACTTTATCATCACTGGTTAACGAATACAAAGGATATGCTACCGAGAATGTAGAGTTAAAAAAGGCATATGCAGTTGAAAAAGACAAAATGAAAGAGGCTTCCCTCACGGAAAGCCTCTAGTTTATGGTTATCATCACAAAAATAAAAGGAGCCAATTTGTGAATGGCTTCCTTTTATTAAGGAACACATTTGCGATTAATTATTTATGAAATTTCTTTAAGTTCAGCAGTTAATCTAAGGAAAACTTCCTTATTACGCTCTTTTAAAGAGCGGTCGATTTCCCTACGGATCTTATCTTTACGAAAATTCATTAGTGCATTGTCTAATACCATTTCAGCAAATAATGAATCCATATTCTCATCCGATGGTTGTGGCAGATTTTTTAAATTCTTTTCCATTTGGAAATCAACTCCTTGAGCTTTTTTCTATTATACAAATTGTTTTCAGACAATTCAATAATTAAGTCTCAAAAATTATATTTTTATTTTAAGAATATTTTTTACCTTGACAAAATAACAAAAGCGACCTTTTAAATTAGACAGTAAATTCCTAAACATTACATAATGAAATTCCTTTTTTGGAAGATTAATAAACGCCAAAGAGGAGGAATTTTAAATGGATCATGCAAGTAGGATAGCCGGGGGTTCCGCTCAAAAGAAAAGCTCAAAAGCAGGATCCTTAAAATGGTGGCAATTATCATTAATTGGGGTCGGTTGTACAATTGGTACAGGATACTTTTTGGGTTCGAGTATTGGAATTATTGTCACAGGTCCTTCCATTGTCATTTCATTTCTATTAGCCGCCCTTGGAACATATATCGTCTTTAATGTATTGGCAAAAATGACTGCAAAGGATCCTCAGGATGGCTCTTTTTGCTATTATGCCAACAAGGCATTTGGTCCGTGGGCTGGGTTTAGCTGCGGTTGGAATTATTGGTGCTCAAATATTTTGATTATGGGGAGCCAATTAACTGCGCTCTCTATTCTTTCTAAATTTTGGTTTCACCAGGTTCCACTTTGGATTTTTGCTTTAGGGTACGCGATCATTGCTATTGTTGTTGTTCTATTTGGTACAAAAAGCTTTGACAAAGTAGAAAATATTCTGGCAATCATTAAGACTTCTGCCATTGTTATGTTTATTATTCTTGCATTTGCAGCCCTTTTTGGCTGGATTGGCAGCGGCTCAAGGTATTTCGATTTGCCTGATTCTATGAAGCAAATATTTCCGAAAGGTTTTATCGGCTTTTGGTCCTCGTTGATCTATGCCTTTTATGCATACGGAGGAATTGAAGTAATTGGTCTAATGGCAATCCGGCTTAAAAAGAAAGAGGATGCCCCCAAGGCTGGAAAAATTATGTTGTTACTTCTTACCATTATTTACGTCCTATCTCTTGGACTGGCCGTTACCATGGAGCATTTTAATTCCTTTAATGAAAAAGAAAGTCCTTTTGTAAAAGCCATGGATGACTACCATCTTTCTTTTTTTCCACATGTCTTTAATGGTGCGATCATCATTGCAGGATTTTCAACCATGACTGCTTCATTATTTGGTGTGACAACCCTCTTGGTAACCTTGGCAGAAGACGGCGATGCCCCAACATTGTTTGCAAAGAAATTAGAAAAGTTTAAAAAGCTGCCTCTAGCCTCACTGGGTTTGGGGGCTGCTGGTCTATTAGCGTCAGTCATTACTGCACTGCTTGTCCCAGGAAAAATTTATGAATATATCACAACTGCTGCCGGAATTTTACTATTATATAATTGGGCGTTTATTATCGTTTCCTCCTTAAAGATTATAGAAAATAAACGGTGGGGAAAATTTTTATCCTATTTTGGATTGCTTCTTATTATTGCTGCCATCAGTGGAACGATTCTTGAAAAAAGTATACGATTTGGATTTTTTGTAAGCTTAATATTTGTGGCGATTATCGCGGTTGTTGCTTTTTTTACAAAAAGAAAGCCACATAAAGAAAAGAAGACAATGAAAAGGCTGACACCTCGAGGTTCAGAGTAAAATAGGCCAAAAGATTTTGGCCTTTTTTCATTTGTGCTTACAATGAGTGTAAAGGAATTTCCAGGGAATATTAAACACATATCAATTAGGAGGAAATTGTTTATGAAACATCCAATAAAAGATCATCAAGCTATCAACAATATACAAGTTTATTATGAGTTTTACCCTAAACAATCAGCACCCACCATTGTTTTATTGCATGGCTTTCTTTCCTCCACTTTTACTTTTCGCCATTTAATTCCGTTATTG
>JAUZQA010000678.1 GCA_030705665.1 Bacillota bacterium | reverse complement strand
CTGCTGATTTAGGTTACAGAGGGTGCCATTGATAATCGAAACGAATGGGTACCTACAGGATTTCTTCCATGATTTAAATTTGAAATACCCATGTTTGTGGTGGTTATCGTAGTCAAAACATTGAGAGAAGGAATCATCAGGACATTCTTCAGGAAAGGCTCACAAGGGTTAAAGTTTTGATTATCCAGAACTTCAAATGGTGAAAAGTTTTGCGATTTATATAAATATACAAGGGAGAACTAATAGGAAAAAAACATGATATTTTAATAAAACAACAAAAAAAGAAGCCTTTAATCTTTGATGCTAAGGTATAAATCAAACATTTGAAAAGCCCTCATATTCTTTAAATTTGAGGAGTAAAGATTTATTTAACATATTATGTGGGAAAACTATCCTATACTGACTTTGAGGAGTGAGAGGATGTTCGTGAAAGGGAACATTATTGCAGGTGAATTTGATTCGACTATCAATGAATTTTCCTTACAGAAAGTTAAGAATTTCGAAACAGAGTCGGTCCTTAATGAAGACCAGTTAAATAATATTTATCATTATTTAAAAAAACATCAGCATGAAGAGGATGGGCAAATTATTACTTTATACGATCAAATGCTTGTACGCTTAGCACAGAATGAAGTTAACCAGTTAATTGTTGATTTAGAGAAAGTAATGTCCTTGTTTCACTGATACATATAAGAGTATTTTGTACGAACTAAAGAAGCAGACCCCACTGGATCTGCTTCGTTTTATGATGGATTTGTTGACCATAATCCAGCTGTTTTAACGAATACTCTTGGATTAAATTTTAAACTAGCCACGACTAATTCTGCAAGGTCTTCTGGGTGCATAATGTTTTCTTCATTGCCTTTAACAAGATTTGTATCAATGGCTAAATCTGTAACGACCGTACTTGGTGTTAAAGCAGTAACACGGACATTATGTTTTCTTACTTCTAGCATAAGTGATTCTGTTAGCCCTAAAACAGCGAATTTAGAAGCACTGTAAGCACTTGTAACAGGAGCACCTTTTTGGCCAGCAGATGAAGAGATATTGATGATATCTCCTGATTTTCTTTCGATCATTCCTGGTAATACTGCTCTTGTTACATTATACACACCCATTAAATTGACTTGGATGATTTTTTCCCATTCTTCTGGTGTTAGATCAAGGAACCCACCAAATTTAGCAACACCAGCATTGTTGATTAGGATATCAATTGGGCCTAAGTCTGATTTGATATGTTCAACAGCATGGGTAACGGATTCAAGATCGGTCACATCTGCTGTTGCTGCAGAAACCTTTACATCAAATTGTGCTAGTTCAGCAGCTACCTTTTCTAGATTAGACATATTTAAGCCGATTAGGCCTAAATGAACGCCTTCTTTTGCTAAGGCGATAGCAGTAGCACGTCCAATGCCTCTTCCTGCGCCGGTAACTATTGCAGTTTTTCCATTTAAAGAAATCATTTTATCACTCCTAAAATTATTACAAATTGAAGTAGTTAATTCTAACAGAAAGACCGCAATCTTGCATGGAAACAGCTTGCGGTCTTTCCTATTTAGAACTCGAGGAATAATATATTTATTCTAAGTTGGCGTGTCTACCGTACATCTTATTGGTATCCAAACCTTTTTTCTCCATGAACCGAAGAATCACAGCGTCGTAAAATAGTAAAAGTGTTTGCTCAAATAATGAGCCCATTGGTTGAATCGTCTTAAAATCACTCTCCGACTGATCTTTAGGTGAGCCAGGCAACTTAATTGTGATATCCGCTAATTGTCCAATAGTGGACTCAGGGAAAATGGTTACAGCTGCAATCGTCCCACCGATGCTTTTTGCTTTCTCAGCCATGGAAACTAAACCTTTCGTTTCTCCTGAACCTGATCCAATGATTAAGATGTCATCTTTTTCAAAGTTAGGGGTTACTGTTTCGCCAATCACAAAGGCATCTATCCCCATGTGCATCATTCGCATGGCGAATGATTTGGCCATAAATCCAGATCTACCTGCGCCTGCAACAAAGATTTTTTTTGATTCAAGTATCCCATTAACTAATTTTTCAGCTTCATCATTCGAAATTAAATCTACGGACCGATTTAACTCTTTTATGATTTCAGCTAGGTATTGAGTTGTATTCATGATCTGAATTACCCTTGATTAATCATTTGTTGTATTTTGGCAGCAGCAGCTTTTTTATCAGCTTGTCCAGTTATCCCGCCACCTACAATGACAAGGTCTGGTTGTACTTTGATGACTTCTGGAAGTGTGTCTAATTTAATACCACCTGCGATTGCAGTTTTAGCATTTTTTACAACACTTTTGATAGTTTGTAAATCTTCAAATGAGTTCTTTCCAACAGCTTGAAGATCGTAGCCAGTGTGCACACAAATATAATCAACACCCATAGCGTCCACTTCTTTTGCACGTCCAGCAAGATCTTTTACAGCAATCATATCAACAAGGATTTTTTTACCTTG
>JAUZQA010000677.1 GCA_030705665.1 Bacillota bacterium | reverse complement strand
TCAGCGACCTCCTGTTTTCTTATTGATGTTTCGTATATTATAGTAAAAGAATAATAAGCAAGCATAAGGTGAGGAAGCCAGATTGGAAACTTTAATTATCAATTACGCTGCAAGGGAAAAGCGATTCGCGCTATTCATTAACAATAAAGTAGAAAAGCTGTTAATTGATCATCCCGAAGACCATTCACTAGTCGGAAGTATTTTTTACGGTACAGTGACAAGAGTTTTACCGGGCATGAATGCTGTTTTTGTGGATATCGGGGAAGGGAAAAATGCCTATATACCGCGGAATCTGCTCGCAAGTTTCGTGTTAGCGGCAGATGAAAAAGCCACAAAAGAGCAAAAAAGCATCACAAAATTTATTCATCAAGGTGAAAGAATCCTTGTGCAGATTGAAAAAGATGCAACAGGGACAAAGGGGCCAAAAGCAACAGGCATCATTGAAATCCAAGGGGACAATTTGATTTACATGCCATATGGGCGTTATGTAGCCGTTTCAAAAAAAATTGCCGATGAATCGAAGAGAGCTATTTTTCGCGAGCTTGGCAAGCAAATGAAAGATCGGGATGAAGGGATCATTTTTCGAACCGCCAGTATGAACTGCACCGAGCAGGAACTACGTGCAGAGTTGGATATGCTGCGGATTAGTTTTGAACAGATGAGGCAACAGGTATCTGATTTAAACCATCCAGGAATGCTCTATCAAAAAGATACATTTTCCGAAATGGTGACAGAATCCATTAGCAAAATGAACTCTGGTGAGGTCATAATTGATGACCTTAGGTTTAAGCAGAAGCTTGAAGGAATTGAGCCTGTTAAAAAGGGGAGGATTGTGCTTCGTTATTACCATGAAAAAGAAAATATTTTTTCAGCTTACCGAGTTGAGCATGAAATAGAAAAAGCATTAAAAAGAGTGGTTTGGCTTGAGAATGGGGCCTATCTCATTTTTGATGAAACCGAGGCCTTGACCATAATTGATGTAAATACTGGTAAATTTTCAGGAAAGAGCGAGCTTGAAGACACCGTTGTAAAAACCAATAGACTGGCAGCGATCGAAATTGCTCGGCAGCTTCGCCTCCGCGATATAGGCGGAATGGTTCTCGTAGATTTTATTGATATGAAAAAAGACCACCATAGGCAATTTATATTAGAAACAATGGAGCAAGAATGTAAAAAGGATGAAAAAAGGACTAGGGTGATCGGCTTCACACCACTTGGAATTCTCCAGTTAACAAGAAAAAAGACAAAAGTTTCTTTATCAGAGGCTTTAAAAGAAAAATGCCCTGTATGTGAAGGCACAGGGAGAATCTTAAGTGCGGAAACAGTTGCCTTCCAGTTGGAAAGAGAATTATTTGAACACCGTCATTCCGAATTTGAAGCTGTGCTTGTGGAAACAACACAGGAGGTTAAAGAGGCATTCGAAGGGTCGGACAAAGGTTTTCAAAGCTATTTTGAAGAAGCGACCCATTTAAAAGTGTTTTTTGAGATTCTCCCTGCAGTTAGCCCATATTACAAGTTAAAACAATTTGCAGCTGTTGAGGAGCTTTATGAGAAAACAAGGGAATCCTATTGACCGATCAATGGGAATGTGGTAGGATTTTAATGTTATGTTTGTAGCACCCGTGCTACAACCGCTCAGAACAGGTAGTAAGATTTTGCCCATGCAAAACGCCTGTAATTGGCGAGTCTGAGTTTATAAGGAGGTGCAGTTCATGTACGCAATTATCGAAACTGGTGGAAAGCAAGTGAAAGTTGAAGAAGGTCAAGCTATTTACATTGAAAAGCTTACTGCTGAAGCAGGCGAAACAGTTACTTTTGATAAAGTTCTTTTCGTAGGCGGAGAAAATGTAAAAGTAGGAAGCCCTGTTGTTGCAGGCGCTACTGTTACAGCTAAAGTTGAAAAACAAGGCCGTCAGAAGAAAATCATTGTTTTCAAGTATAAAGCTAAGAAAAACAATCGTAAAAAGCAAGGTCATCGTCAGCCGTATACTAAAGTCATCATCGAAAAAATCAACGCATAAGGTGTTGAGCATTATAGATGATTGAAATTACAATCACTCGTACAGGTTCTGGTCAGATTCGTGAGTTTGAAATTAAGGGACATGCTTTTTTTGCTGAACGGGGCAAGGATATCGTCTGTGCAGGCGTATCTGCTGTTTCCGTTGGAGTAATTAACGCCATCCATGCCTTAACGGGCGTTATACCCGAGATTAAACAAGAAAACGGACTTCTCCGCTGTGTTCTTCCGGAAAACCTATCGGAGGACATCATTGAGAAGGTTCAAATTCTTCTCAAGGGTATGGTTATTTCATTACAAACGATTGAAGAAGAATACGGGAAAAACTTAAAAATAACCTTCAAAAAGCGGGAGGTGAAATAAATGCTATTAAAATTAGATCTTCAGTTGTTCGCATCTAAAAAAGGGGTAGGTTCTACTAAGAACGGACGTGACTCAATCGCAAAGCGTCTTGGCGC
>JAUZQA010000676.1 GCA_030705665.1 Bacillota bacterium | reverse complement strand
GACAGAAGCTGCTCTTCAAGAGAGAAGGATTGATCGGCGATCTGTTCAATCCAATCGTTCTTCTTTTCAGCTTTTCCTTTGTTATTTTTATTCTTGCTTCTCGATACATCCCCTATTGTAATAAAGGGATTTTCGAGTGCTTTGTTCTCCAAAAATTCGTTTAACTCTTGCGCCGAGTATTGCAGCAAAGCAATGGCCTGCGACAATTCCTGAGTCATTGTCAGCTTTAAGGTCTGCTGCTGCCATAATCCTGCCTTTAAATTCATATCCAATCCCCCTTACTCCTATTTTACAATATAAGTTAAAAAAAAATAAGATAGGTAAAAGCAGTATTTTTTGAATCGTCTAATTTTAAAGGAAATTATTAACCATTTTTTATAAATATGATATATTTTTGAAGAATCAAATATTTAGAGATTATATGGATTAAATTTGTTCGGTGATTTAACTCCAGTGTTAAAAAGTCAACAATCAAATTTAACACGGCCTCTAAAAAAAACAGATTTAGTTAGTAAGGTGAAAATTAGATTACAAATCGACATTTCGCATTGATAAAATGTCAATAAATGTTGTATATTGCAATTAAGTGTTTCATTTTAATTTGCTTTTCAAACTTCTTTTTTTCAATGGTAAAATCAGCCTTCAACTAATAGAATTTTGTTGTTCTAGACAAGATTAAGAAAGGAAGTAACAATGCAGGTTTCGAGATCAAATAAAAAAAATAAGACAAAGAAGAAAAAATTAAAAAAATGGATTCGTATTGTAATCCCTACCCTCCTGGTTTTGTTGATTGGCGCAGGTGTTTATGCCTATAGTGTCTATCATGATGTCGCATCAGCTGTAAAAAAAATGAATGTACCACTTGCTACTAAGAAGCCTAAAGTTAATTTTAATAATTTAGACCCCATATCGATTTTAATGGTTGGTGTCGATGAACGTAAGGGCGATTCCGGCCGAACTGATTCGATGATCGTAATTACGGTTAATCCTAAAACAAAAACTACTAAACTACTAAGTATCCCTCGTGACACACGGACAAAATTAATTAATAAAAGTAATCCGAGCAAGGACCGATTTGACAAAATCAATGCCGCCTATGCATACGGAGGAATGCAAGAAAGTATTGATACGGTGGAAAATTTTATAAATGTTCCTATTGATTATTATATTAAAGTGAATATGCAAGGCTTTCAGGATATCGTGGATGCCGTTGGCGGAATTGACGTTGATAATAAGTACGCCTTTGAACTCGATGGGGTTACACTTAAAACTGGTCCGCAGCATTTAAACGGAATCCAAGCTTTGGAATATGCCCGCATGAGGCACCAGGATCCAAAAGGTGATTTTGGACGTCAGGAAAGACAAAAAGAAGTCATTTCAAAAATCGTTCAAAAAGGAAAATCTATTTCAGTAGTAACAAAGTATAATACGATTCTAAAAGCCTTAGAAAATAATATTCAAACCAATTTAACATTAGATGATATCATTGGCATTCAGTCTTCCTATAAAACCGCAGCCAAAAATATGGTGTCACTTCAAGTGGCAGGTAACGGTATAACGCTTGATGATATTTGGTACTATCAAGTAGATGACCAAGTAAGACAAAGTTTATCCGATGAAATGAGACAATCACTTGGTTTACAAACGGAACCTGTACCGAAGATCTTTGATACAAAAACAACTTCACAAAGCAGTTTAGCAAATAGTACAAGCACGACAAGCACAGCAACGAAAGCAACTACTCAACAAAAAACAAGCACGACAACCAGTACAAGTAAAAGCACAAGTACAACAACAAGCACCCAGCATTATACAAGTTCAGGTACAACAACCAATAGCAATCCAACTACCAAAAGCCCTACTAGCACTACACCAACCACAACCGCCCCGAGTACTCCTGGCGGAAATGGCAGCGGGACCACTGGAACTTCAACAGGGACTACCGGCGAAGCTGGGAGCACAAGCGGGACTAGCGGAACGGGTACTACAAATACTGGGAGCGGAACCGAGAGTACGACAAGTACAGGGAGCACAACCGGGAGCACGACTCCTGGGAATACTAGCAGTACTACAACCACCCCGTAAACATAATAAAAAAGATGTCCGAATGAAATTTCGGACATCTTTTTTATTATGTAAATTTAAAATTTAATTTATTTTCAAAAAATTTGATATATTTTTCCACAAACTGCCCATACTTGTACTAGTTTTAATTCAAAAGGTGGGAGTTTCTAAATGACAAAGATAAAGAATCTAAACCTAATAAAAGGACTAGCCATCACATGTGTGATTGTTATTTTGTTTCTTGTTTTTCAAAAAATGCTGCCAGCCTATGCCAATAATTCTTCTTCTCAGGTTACAGTCATTGCAGCTGAACTTAATGTTCGCGAAAATGCCGACATCTCCAGTAAGATTATCGAGGTCGTTCATCGAGGAGAAACGTTTGAAGTCATTCAAACAAAGAATAACTGGGATCAG
>JAUZQA010000675.1 GCA_030705665.1 Bacillota bacterium | reverse complement strand
GCGATTGCCGCCGGATGTGATATCTTCTTGTATTTTAATAAGCCGCATGAAGATTATACGTATATGATGGAAGGCTATAAAAATGGGATTATCACCGAAGAACGGCTGCATGATGCGCTATCAAGAATCGTAGGTTTAAAGGCATCATTAAAATTGCATGAGCGGAGCTTCCCAGGTGAAGATGGCTTAAGTGTGATCGGCTGTGAAGAACATCTTGAGATGGCGAAGATGGCGGCAGATAAAAGCATTACATTGGTAAAAGATACCGAACAAAACCTGCCAATTAAGCCAGCCACTCATAAAAGAGTTAAATTATATTATCTCAGCAGCCCGCCAATATCAAAAAATGCCGGTCCTGATCCTGTACAGGCAATCATTGTCGAGGAGCTGGAACAAGCAGGTTTTATCGTGGATGTTCATGAATCATTCTATGATTTAGAAAGAAAGGAGAGTAAACCGGAGAACTTTTTAACGGCAATGGATTGCGGCAGTGTCGAAGAATTTAAAGAAAAGTATGATGCTGTCTTTGTATTTGTTAATCTATATAGCTATGCTCAGGAAAATGTCGTCAGATTGCGATACTCAACAGGACATTCCAATGAGATTCCTTGGTTCGTCCGTGAAGTTCCGACAGTTTGTGTGTCATTAAATTATACGACTCATTTAATTGATCTTCCGATGATGAAGACATACATTAATGCGTATGTTCCGACACGCACTTCTGTAAAAGAGACCATAAAAAAAATTATCGGTGAGTCTGAATTCAAAGGGAAACATAACGAAACCGTTTTTTGTGACAGATGGGATACCAGACTATAACCTACCAGGCTTGTGATGACAGGTGAAAATGCTTCAAACGATATAAACACCTATTGAAAGAGGCACCAGTAAAGGGAATGGAGATCATCCCTTCGCTGGAAGGCTGGAGCAAGTCAATTGAAAGGAAATTTTTTTTAGCAGTTATTGGGATACTAGTATTATTTTGAAAATTCTTCAAATGTATTTTATCTTACAAAGCAATGAAAGCGTTAAATATCTTTTGAAATATCAAAATAAAATCAATATTTGGAGGCAAAAACGATGCAACCATTTGGATTCAAAGATAAAATCGGCTATATGTTCGGTGATTTTGGCAATGACTTCTTTTTTGGAATCGTAATGTACTATTTAATGGTTTTTTATACCGATGTTCTTCATATTGGTGCAGCCACAGTGGGTATTCTGTTTTTAGTAGCACGGTTATGGGATGCGGTAGCCGATGTTTCTTGGGGTCGTTTCATTGACTCCAGAAGAAAAGGTAAAAATGGCAAATTTAGACCATGGATTTTTAGAATGTCCTTTCCTCTTGTAATCTCAGGCATATTAATGTTTGTGAAAATTCCTGGTATGTCTGATGGCTTTTATACGGCATGGGCCTTCGCTACTTATATTTTATGGGGAACTCTTTACAGTACGGTTAATATTCCCTACGGCTCTATGGCTTCTGTGATTACCAATGATCCGAATGAGCGTACTATGTTATCCACTTGGAGAACGGCAGGTTCCAACTTTGCCTTTCTAATCATTGGAGCCGCATCGCCATTTATCTTCTTTGTTAACAATCAAGCCAGTCCAAGCCGTTTTCTCATGGGAGCAGTTATTTTTGCCATCCTTTCCATTGCTAGCTATATGACATGTTATAAACTTTCAACAGAACGGATTGAAAACAATCAAAATCAAGAAAAACTCAACATTGGAAAAACGTTTAAAGGGGTTTTGAAAAATAAAGCATTATTGGTACTGCTGCTTGCCGCTTTGCTTCTATTGATAACGACAATGTTACAAGGAGCAGTCCAAACCTATTTGCTTAAAGATTACTTCGGCAATGCCCATGGCTTAAGTGTCATTACTACTTCTCAAACGGTGCTTGCAATTGTGGTTATCCCGTTAATCACTCCAATGGCTAAAAGGTTTGGGAAAAAAGAAGTTTCCGGATTAGCGATGGTCATTTCCGGTGCGATATACGTTGCAATGTACTTTTTGCCTAATATGAGCATGACAACATTTATTGCCCTTTCTTCAATCGCTTACTTTGCACTTAGTTTCTTAATGACGGCAATCTGGGCGTTTGTAACAGACTGTATTGATTACCAGGAATTAATAACAGGTGTACGCGAAGATGGAACGATTTACTCCTTCTACTCATTTTCACGAAAAGTGGGCCAGGCGGTTGCCGGAGGGCTCGGTGGTTTTGCTCTTTCCGCAGTTGGATATAATGCTCACCTTAAAGCGCAAACGGCAAGTACACTACATGGTATTTTCACTCTGAATACAATTGTAATCGGAATAGGATTTGTTGGAGTAGGTTTAATTTTAATTCTTCTCTATCCATTAAATAAGAAACGGACACTTCAGCTTACTGAGGACCTAAACGAAAAAAGAAAAACAGCATAAAAGCAAAAGAAGAAGATAGTTAAGGTATATGGTTAACTATCTTCTTTTTTT
>JAUZQA010000674.1 GCA_030705665.1 Bacillota bacterium | reverse complement strand
TGAATAAACTTGTTGAAGGCAAACCAAAGCGTGAACTTGACGTGATCGAAGAGCACTTTTTAACAACCTCCCGATTTGAATATATGTTTTGGGATATGGTTTATCAGGGGGGCGATTGGCCTGTTTGAGCAAACAATGTTAGCCATTGAAGATCTTTCGTATCGTTTTTCTGGTGCGGAAGAGAGCAATTCTATTTTTGAGCATATATCGTTACAAGTAGAAAAAGGTGAGTTTGTTTCACTTATTGGGGCAAGCGGTTCTGGAAAAAGCACATTGTTTAGGCTGATTACAGGATTACTTGAACCTGGTCAAGGGGAAATTAGGATTGCGGGGGATCTGGCGCCTAATCGATTGGGGAAAGTGGGCTACATGCCACAGAAAGATTTGCTGCTGCCATGGAGAAACGTGACCGACAATATCCTGCTCCCACTGGAGCTTTCCAAGGAAAATAAAACAGCGAAAATGGCGGAAGTTAAAGAATGGTTATCTCGGTTTGGTTTAGCCAGTTATGAAAAAGCATTCCCACATGAACTCTCTGGGGGGATGAAACAAAGGGTAGCTTTTTTACGAACCATCATGACAGGTAAGGATCTTTTACTATTAGATGAGCCATTTGGAGCTCTTGATGCGTTGACAAAAAGAAATATGCACAGCTGGTTATTGGAACTATGGGGAGATTTGAAAAAGACGGTTTTGTTCATCACCCATGATTTAGAGGAAGCCATTTTGTTAAGTGACAGAATTTATCTGCTGCCAGGTGTCAGCGGCCAAAAGGTTCAAGAAGTAAAAGTAAACTTACCACGGCCAAGAAAACCAGAACTCATCTACCAATCAGAATTTATTAGGATGAGAAAAGAACTGGAGAGGCTGATTCGTCATGAAAACTAACTGGAAAAAGTGGACTGAAGACTATGGATTGTTTATTTTGGTTGTTGTCTTCCTGTTGAGTATTTGGGAATGGGTAGTTCGTGAAGGGTGGATTCCCTCATTTATTTTGCCCTCTCCATCAGCCATTTGGGCATCATTATTAAATAATAGTCAGCTTTTGTTTGGCGTCCACCTGCCGATTACCCTTGAAGAGGTATTAGCTGGATTTGCACTTTCTGTTATCGGCGGTGTGATCCTTGGCGTTGGAATGCATTTCTTCCGGCCGCTTGAAAAAGTGCTCTATCCATTTTTGGTTATTTCACAAACAATACCACTAATCGCGATATCGCCTATTTTTATTATGTGGTTTGGCTATTCGATCTGGAGCAAAATTGCGGTAACAATCTTAACAGCATTCTTCCCAATAGTAGTAAGTACATATGATGGGCTTAAATCCGGGGGGGATGAATACCGCGAATTGCTGCTGACCATGGGGGCAAACCGCTGGGAGTTATTTAAGAAAATTCAAGTACCGCTGGCCTTGCCGATTTTTTTATCAGGATTAAAGATGTCAGTTGTTTATTGTGTTGTTGGAGCTACTGTTGGCGAATGGCTTGGTGCAAGTGAGGGACTCGGCTTTTTTAGCCGGAGAATGTCAGGTAATTTGCAAGCAGACGCTGTATTTGCAGCTGTATTCCTCTTGTCATTAATGGGAATAGTCTTATTTTTGTTGATTAGTTTATTAGAGAAGCAATTATTAAAAAATAGAATTAGATAAGTACAGAAAGGAAGTATTTTTAATGAAAAAGCCATTTATTCTTATGATAGGTTTATTATTAGTGTTATTAAGTGCCTGCAGCAATGGAAACCAAAGCAGCCAAACTGCAAAAAATGATGGAAAAAATAAAGGGTTGCAAAAGGTAACATTAATGTTGGATTGGTATCCAAATGCCGTGCATTCATTTTTATATGTTGCTCAGGAAAAAGGCTATTTTAAAGAGCAAGGCTTAGATGTAAACATTCAAATGCCTGCAGATACAAACGATCCATTAAAGCTTGTGGCAGCGGGCAAAATTGATATTGCTCTTAGTTATGAGCCGGAAATTGTGATTGCCCGTGATGAAAATATTCCTGTAAAATCGTTTGCGGCGATTGTGCGTCACCCTTTAAATGTCTTAATGGTACCAGCAGATGGCCCAGTAAAATCACCTAAGGATTTAGCATCAGGAAAAAACGTTGGATATCCATCCATTCCTTTGGATGAGGCGATTGTCCAAACAATGGTGAAGACTGACGGCGGGGATCCTTCAAAAGTCAAAATGACAGACGTTGGCTGGGACTTAATTCCGGCGATGGCAACGAAAAAAACAGATGGTCTTATCGGCGGATACCTAAACCATGAAAAATTATTACTTGATAAAGAGGGCCATCCGATGACGGCGTTTAGTCCGGAGAAATATGGTGTTCCCGATTATTATGAACTAGTAGCGGTAGCAGGAGAGAAAGCACTAAAACAAAATCCTGAAGTGTTTAAAAAGTTTATGACGGCAGCTTCCAAAGGCCAGCAATATGTTCAAACACATCCGGAAGAAGGCTTGGATATTCTGCTTAAGCATGA
>JAUZQA010000673.1 GCA_030705665.1 Bacillota bacterium | reverse complement strand
GTAACAAAAAGTGAACTAAAGAAACTAGATTCTAAACAGATCTATAATCTTCAGTTAAAAAGAATAAAAGAAAAAGATCTTAGTAGTTTAGATCTTAATACTGTTGCTATTTTTCGCCAAATGAACGGTGGTTATGCCCTAACACCGCAAATTATTAAAAATCAAAATGTAACACCACAAGAATATGCCGTTGTCAGTGAAAATCTTACCAGCCTGCCTGGAGTAGATACGACAACAGATTGGGATCGTTCTTATGCTTTTGGTGATACGCTTAAAACGATTTTAGGTACTGTAAGTTCTTCCCAGCAGGGTATTCCAAAGGAGGAGCTTGATAAATTCCTTGCTCAGGGGTACAGCCGTAATGACCGCGTCGGGACTAGCTATATCGAACAGGAATATGAAGATGTCCTCCAGGGAGATAAGGCTAAGTTAAAAAGTGTAACAGACAAGTCAGGAAATGTTATATCAACACAAACGGTTTCTGAAGGACAGCGGGGGAAAGATTTAGTCCTCACGATTGATATGGATTTGCAGCAGCAGGTTGAAAACATCATTTCGGCCGAACTTACGAAAACAAAAGCAAATCCGGGTTCAAGACTGTTAGACCGGGCATTTGTTGTATTGATGGACCCGCACACAGGCGATATTTTAACAATGGCCGGCAAGCAGATTGTCGATGGAAAAATGCAGGATTTTGCTCTTGGGAATATTACAACTTCCTATAACGTTGGTTCTGCAGTTAAAGGTGCCACTGTTTTGACAGGATATGCAACAGGTGCTATTAAACCAGGACAGGTTCAGGTAGATGAACCGTTAAACATTAAAGGCACGCCGTTAATAAAATCTTGGAAAACATTTGGTGCTATAGATGATGAAAGAGCATTGCAAGTTTCCTCTAACGTTTATATGTGGAAAACGGTTATTGCGATGGCTGGAGGGCACTACGCCCCAGGACAGCCTCTGGACTTAAATTACAAAGCTTTTGATACAATACGTCAATCCTTCGCCCAATTTGGGCTTGGTTCGTTAACTGGAATCGATTTGCCAAATGAAATGGCGGGATTCAAAGGTGCTGAAAAATCTCCAGGTAAACTGATGTATCTTGGTATTGGACAATATGATACGTATACTACAATGCAGCTGGCACAATATGTGTCAACGATAGCCAATGGAGGCTACCGTGTACAGCCTCATATCGTAAAGGAAATAAGAGAACCATCTAATGATAACCAACAAATGGGTTCAATCGTTGAGACGATCCAGCCTAAAATTTTGGATAAAATCAACGCCCAAGACAGCTGGATTCAGCGGGTTCACCAAGGATTTAAAATGGTCATGCAGGTAGGTGACGGTACTGCCGTAAAATACTTTGGAACCGCCGATTATGATCCTGCTGGTAAAACGGGAACAGCTCAGGCCTTTTATGATGGTCCGCTAAGGAGTCAGTTTGGGAAAAATGATCCAGAGGTAATGAATTTGAGCATGGTAGCTTTTGCACCAGAGAGCAATCCGGAAATAGCAATGGCTGTCTTGGTTCCATGGGCCTATGAAGGAGCAACAGGACCAAGCCCAAATGAAGAAATGGGTCGTCAAGTTCTTGATGCATACTTTAATCTAAAGAAACAGCGTCAGCAGGCGGGCCAATTGAGCCCTTCATCAGTAAATTCAGTTCAAAATGCTGGTACTTCCCAGGGAACTCAACAAAATAGCTCACAAGGTCAATAGCTTACGAAAAAACACTTGTCTCATTTGAGGCAGGTGTTTTTTCATATTAATTGCATATATTAATAATGCCTCCTTTCGACAAAGGTTGAGCTTGCGTTAAGAGAAAAATGTCAATTTACGTAGTATTTACACACATTTACAAAACCTTTACAAACCATTAAAACTGGGTTAACACTCAGCCTTTATTCTTAGGTATGTAAGGAACAACAAATCAAAACAAAAACCTTAGGGGGAATTAAAGTAATGAAAATGCTTAAGAAGTTCGGTCTGCCAATGGTAATTGCAGCATTAATGGTAGTGATGGCTGCATGTGGCGGAGGAACATCAAACAAAACAACAAACGATACGGCAAAGAATGATAATAATAATGCTAAAACAGAACAAAAGGCTAATCTTTCCGGCTCATTAGTTCTTTCTGGTTCAACTGCATTACAGCCTTTAGCGTCTGCAGCAGCTGAACAATTTATGAATACAAACTCAAAAGTAAGCATTCAAGTAAATGGCGGCGGATCTGGTACAGGCTTATCACAGGTTTCTCAAGGCGCCGTTCAGATTGGTAACTCCGATGTATTTGCTGAAGATAAAAACATTTCAGGTCTTGTTGATAATAAAGTTGCTGTAGTTGGTATGACAGCTGCTATTAATCCAAAGGTTGGCATTACTGACATCAAAAAAGCCGATTTAATTAAAGTGTTTACTGGTAAAATCACAAACTGGAAAGAGCTTGGCGGTCCAGATCAAAAAATTACCCTTGTAAACCGTC
>JAUZQA010000672.1 GCA_030705665.1 Bacillota bacterium | reverse complement strand
GTTTTTTGGTCAGCAAAGGATGCTTCTACACTATTTAAATATATTTGACCGTAATCCTCTTCGCTTAGATTAAATTCTTTGTTAACTAAATGGATTTCTTTTGACATTGTAGTATCAGATACTGTTCTGTTATCCGTATTAATTGTCACTTTTATTCCATCTTTATAAAACTTATAGATCGGATGCTCAGAATAATGCTGAACAGCTTTTGTTTGGACATTACTTGTTGGGCACATTTCTAGCACTACCTGTTTTTCTTTCACCTTTCTATAAGCCTCAGCACATTCTTTAATAAATACTCCGTGTCCTATTCTTTCAGCACCCAACAATTCAACAGCTTCCAGGACATTTCTACCAATACCTGTTTCACCTGCATGTATTGTGACTCTGTAGCCATATTCTTTGGCTAATGAGATTGGTTCTGCGAACCTTTCACAAAACCCCTCTTCTTCTACCGCACATAGGTCAATTGCTACTACACCTTCACCCAGGAATTTTTTTCCTTTTCCAACCACCTCAAATGCACTTTCTACAGACATAGACCTTAAGCAAGACAGAATAATATTACCCTTTATTTCGTAACAGCTTTCTGCTTCCCTCATACCCTCTAGAACACTTTGAATAACTTCTTCAACATCCAGCCCTTTTAATGTGTGAAGTAACGGTCCAAATCTGACCTCCAAATATTTCACATTTTCCCTTGTTGCATCCTCAAAAAGCTCAAAGGTAATTCTTCTTAAGCTTTCCTTGGATTGCATGACCAAATTTGGAAGAGAAAATCTTTTTAAATATTCCTCAAGGGAATCACATTCCAAAGGAGCAATCAGTTCCTTTTGCAACTCTTTCTTATCAAAGGAGGGCAACTGGATTCCTTCCTTTTGGGCAATATCTATTATGGTTTCAATCCTAACGCTTCCATCCAAATGACAGTGAAGTTCAATTTTTGGCAACTCTAAAACGTTCATTTTTACCCCTCCAATTGTAATTTTTTTATTTAAATACAGAATAAAAAAAATTCCTGATTACGAAGAAAGTACAAGGTTGTATTTTCTTCGTAATCAGGAATTTCGGTTCCTGGTAGAGACCTCCAAACCATATTATTGGAGTTATACGAAATTTTATTTAATTCATAAATGCTTTTTAAAGGATAATCAAAAAAGTTTAGGTTGTCAATATTATGTCCAACAGGCGTAAAGGATACAATATGTTGGGTTTCCCCTTTATTTACCACTGCCTTCCGGGATCATTCGCCATAGAATTAACTGTTCCCTTTGGATAAAAAACATTATAGTGATCGATTACTGGATTAGGTTTGCTATTCGTCGGTTGAGGAAAAACCAATTCGAGTTTAAAAGCTGAACTCGCAAGATACCCAATAACTTCCTGTCCATTCACCTTAGCATCATAGGCAGGAGTTCCCAAAACCTCTTTTGCAGCAGCAAGAGTGATGCCCTTCAATTGATTGCTATTAGACCGCGCTTCAAAGATCTGTCCGCCTTTGTTAAAACCAAACACAACATTATATTTTGAATAGGTGCTATACTGTCCTTTAGCAGCTGTTACCAAATCGGTTTTATCTGCCTTTCCCCATGCTTTTTCTACTTCATCGATGTTAGTTGTTTTAACAGCAAAGTCGGAGCTAATTATTTTTCCTTGTTTAGCCATTGACATCATTTTAGCTAAAAGAGTTTCTGTAGATCCTAATTGAAGTTTTGTTGCTTTGGTTGTTTGAAGAGGATGATTGGACAAAATAGTTTCCACTTCCTTATACCCCGCAGGAAAAGAATAGTTATACCGTGCTGGAAGTGCAAATACATAATAATTGTTACGTCCCAACTCGCTTGGGTCCAAGGGAGCAGCTCCGATGTGGAAGACTCCCTGCTTAAGTATGTTCCATTGGTTAAGTGTAAAAACCATAATCGGGATGTCCTGCCTTGGCGTTTTAGCAGTCCATTTAGGATCTCGAATCGAAATAATCGGGCCTGTTTCCACAACGCTGCCGTCAGCTAGACCAATCCCATCCCATTGACTTGTGACAATTGAATAACCCTTCCAGCTTGCTGGAAGTTTGAAGCTAAACCCGTATTGCGTATTTTCATAGACAACTGATTTTGAAGCATCCGGTGAGGTGGAAGATGAGGTGTTGGGGTTGGTGTTTTGCTGGTCGCTGGTGGTACTGTTTTTTTGATTGTGGCTGCTGCTGGTTGGACTGCTTTGGTTTGAACATCCTGCGGCCAGAAGTAGGGCTATCATTACAAGAACCCATTTCAGTGTTGCCTTTTTTAATGTTAAGATCATAAAAATTCTCCTCCATTAAATTTTTGGGCAAAAATAGGCATAGACCGTAGTCGCATAAGGCTCTGTATCATTTTTATTATAACACATTATCAGTTGCATTTTGGGTCTTTGCTGCATTTGATCATGTCTAGTGAAAAGTTGAAACGGTCCGGTTTGTTCGTAATGACCCCGTCAACACCTAAGGATAAGACC
>JAUZQA010000671.1 GCA_030705665.1 Bacillota bacterium | reverse complement strand
CGTTTCGGTTGAAACATTCAATCCAGTCATTATCCTGAATATCAGCCTCGGCAGCATCATCCTTGTTCATCCAAACAGTTGGACCGCCGCGGAACAACGTCAGCATTGGTTGAGAATCAAAATACATGCTGTGTATTGACCATTTATTGTGTGGTGTTAAGTAATTTAGGACAATTTCCTTGCCTTCTACGGCAGGACGATCTTTTCGGAATGGCCGATGGTTTAAAATCGGCTTAAATGTAGCCATGGCTTCGCCAAATTCCTGCATCATCTCGTGATCAACGTAGAAGGATTGTCGGCCTGTTACCGTTCGCCATGGAATGAGTCTTTCCACATTGGTCGTAAACGGCGAATATCGGCGGCCGCCTTTTTCGGAACCGCTGAAGGCTGGAGAAGTAATAACCGTTTTTGGCTGTGCGGTTATTTGCTCAAATGTAAAGCATTCCTCTTCCCGTTCTTCAGCCAAATCAGCCAGTTCAAGGTCAGTTTGTTTCTCCAATGCTTTCCAGGCTTTAACCGCCATTTTGCCATTGGAAGTCGATGACAATGTTAAAATCGCTTCCGAAACGTTTTTGGCAGTTTCAATATTAGGACAGCCTTCACCTAACCCTTCTCTTACAGTCCCAAGAACTTTTGTTAACTTTTCATACTCGTCTTCGGCTGACCAGGATATTCCTTTTGTCCCAATTGGAGAATTCTTCACATTTGGTCCCAAAGAAATCATTTTGTCGTAAATACGTTTATAATCCCGCTCTACCACATTAATTTGCGGCATTGTTTTGCCTGGAATTGGTTCGCATTCCCCTTTACTCCAGTCTTTAATGATTCCAAGTGGCTGTGCCATTTCCTGCGGTGAATCATGAAGCAGCGGGGTTGCAACGACTTCTTTAATTGGTTCCAAATTTAAGTCTGTCGCCATTTCCGAAACTGCTTTTGCAAGCGACTTAAAGATATCCCAATCAGAACGGGACTCCCATGGTGTGGAAACAGCCGGGTTAAACGGATGTATAAATGGATGCATGTCTGTACTGCTTAGATCATGCTTTTCATACCAGGTTGCTGCAGGCAGGATCAAATCGGAATAAAGTGCCGTACCAGCCATTCGGAAATCTAAATCGATTAACAAATCAAGTTTGCCTTCTGGTGCCTCATCCCGCCATTTCACTTCTTCCGGTCTGATGCTGTCATCATCATCATTTAATAGTCCATTTGTCGTACCCAGTAAATGTTTTAAAAAGTATTCATGTCCCTTACCAGAGCTGGAAATAAGGTTTGCACGCCAGACAAATAGATTGCGAGGGAAGTTCACTGGATTGTCCGGATCTTCGATCGAAAATTGTAAGTTACGCTCTTTTAATTTTTTTGCAACATATTGACCGATTTCAGCAGGTGTTTTTACATCAGCTGCTTCAGCTTCTTTATATAAATCAATCCCATTTTGATTAAAGGTTGGATAACTTGGAAGCCAGCCGAGTCTAGCTGCCATCACGTTATAATCTGCTGAATGATCATAACGTGTCTTTTCATAGATTGGCGAAACATGATCGCTTATCGGCTGCTCTTCATAACGCCACTGGTCAGTAGCAAAATAGAAGAAAGAAGTACCGTTTTGCAATTTTGCCTGTGCACCCCAATCGCGAGCAGTCGCAATCGTTTGCCAGCCCTCTGCCGGGCGGAGTTTTTCCTGTCCCACATAGTGGGCCCAACCGCCACCATTCACACCTTGTGCTCCAACGAAAAGGATAAGGTTTAAGACGGCACGATAGATCGTATCCGCGTTATACCAGTGGTTAATTCCTGCTCCGACAATAATCATCGAGCGACCATTTGTATCAAGAGCGTTTTGGGTAAATTCACGGGCTATTTTTGTAATCAGTTCCTGTTTTACCCCTGTTACGCCTTCTGCCCAGGCAGGTGTAAATGGCAGGTTTTCTTCCTGAATTTGTTGGCTGCCTGTAAGCCCACGATCAACTCCATAGTTTGCTAGAATCAAATCATAGACAGTTGTTGTATAAAAAACTTCGCCGCCAGATTCTACTTTCCTCATCGGTACATGGCGGTAAAGCACTTCATTGCCATCGGAAGAGAAATATGGAATCTTTACAGTTGATATCTCATCCTCGATTCCCAGGAAGGAAAGGCGCGGATTGATCTTTTCACCTGTTTCTTCATCAACCATTTTTAAGTTCCATTTTGCTTTACCTTCCCAGCGGGCACCCATCGTTCCATTCGGAATTACCAGCTGACCAGTAATATCATTAAAGAGAATTGGTTTAAATTCATCATTATTTCCTGACTTTCCTAAATCCTGTGCGTTTAGAAAACGATCAGGAAGGAAGTGCTCTCCGTCTTTTTTCAATGTAACGACAAACGGAAAGTCAGTGTATTGTTTCGTATAGTTGATAAAATAGTCGTGCTGATTATCTACATAATATTCTTTTAAAATCACATGACCCATTGCCATTGCCAAGGCCCCATCTGTTCCTTGCT
>JAUZQA010000670.1 GCA_030705665.1 Bacillota bacterium | reverse complement strand
GAATCCCTCTTCCGTTACTGAATTTGTTACTTCAGCCAAACGGTCTCTGTCAAGCCCAAGGACAGCTGCCATGGTACCCTCACCATTTGGTACGGCACTTTCCATAAACTCCCCGCGCTTACGAACAAGATAGACTCCTTCTTCAAAGGTCAGTGCACCTGCTGCCACCAGTGCGGTATACTCACCGAGACTGTGTCCTGCTACATAATCAGCCTCTATCCCGAACTGACGGAAGTATTCCAAAACGGCGATACTTGTGGTGAGTAATGCCGGTTGTGCATTATATGTGAAAGTTAATTCTTCTTGTGGCCCCTCAAAAATAAGCTTGCTTAAGTTTACATTTAACTTTTTATCAGCATTTTCGAAGACCGCTTTTACATTTGGATGTTTCTCAGCCAGACTTTGCCCCATTCCAACTACCTGGGAGCCTTGTCCTGGAAAAACAAATGCAATTTTACCCATTTCAACACCTCTTTATGATGATTGTTTTATCGTTTCAATTGAGCTTTTTACTAGTGCAGTTACATTACTTTCAACCATTACTCTGGCTTGGCGTATAGCACTGTAAATTGCCCTGGCATCAGATGAACCATGCGCTTTAATAACAGGGGCGTTTATGCCAAATAACCCTGCACCGCCATATTCGGAGTAATCCATCTTATTTTTCAAACCGGTCAATTCCGGTTTTAGAACCGCGGCTGCCAGCTTATTTTTTAAACTGCTGGTCAATGCTGTCTTAACCATTTTAAAAACGGACAAGGCTGTGCCTTCAATCGTTTTTAGCACCATATTTCCAGTAAATCCATCAGTAACAACCACATCTGCAACCCCATCAAGTAAATCCCTTGCTTCAACATTCCCGATAAAATTCAGATTAGTAGTTTTCAACAATGCGAATGCCTGCTTCGTTAAATCATTTCCCTTTTTTTCTTCGGTGCCAATATTCAGGAGTCCAACCCTGGGGCGCGCAATCCCTCTTACCTTTTCAGCGTAGATGGATCCCATAATGGCATACTGCTGCAAATGTTCAGGTCTAGCATCGGCATTTGCTCCTACATCCAACAATAAAAATCCTTCTCCACCTATTGTTGGAAGAGTAGGGGTTAAAGCAGGGCGTTCAATTCCTTCAATTCGGCCAATAACAAAAAGTCCTGCTGCCATTAGTGCACCTGTATTGCCAGCCGAAATACAGGCATCTGCCAAACCGTCTGCTACAGCTTGAGCCGCAAGAACCATAGAAGCATTTTTTTTACGGCGGACCGCACGAACTGGTTCGTCGGTTCCAAGAATTACCTCATCGGTATGGACAACTGTAACCCGCTCATGCCCTTTTAGCGTTTCCTCAATTTTTCGACTGTCTCCGTAGAGGGTAATATGTATATCCGAAAATGCTTCAACGGCCTTTATAGCCCCAAGTACTATTTCCTTTGGAGCATTGTCACCGCCCATAGCATCGATTGCCAATTTCATGTTCCTCATCCTTTTACAATGTTTTGGCGATACATTTCAAACTCACCTGTAAAAACTGGTTCATTATTTACGTAGCTATTTACTTCAACAAAGGTCCTGCCGCTTTCATGATCGATTTTTAGTACCTTTGCTTTTGCAACAACTCGCTCGTTTATTTTAACCGAACGTTTAAACTGGATATGTGCTTTCGCTGTTAAAGCCAATTCATCGTTAATGACAGCAACAGCCAAAGAATTTGCCTGAGCAAATAAGTGGTGTCCTCTTGCAATCAAATTCCGTTTAAAAACATGCTCCTGTTTTACATCAAAGATCGAAATTGCATTTTGATCTAAATTAATATCAATAATTTCCCCAATAATTTCTTCAAGGGGTAAAGAACGCACTTCATCTTCAAAGCGTTTTTCAGCCACGTTTTTGATCCGTTCACGCAATTCCGGAATGGACAATTCAAGTCGGTCAAGACGTATAGTCTGTACACTAACCGAGAACTTATCGGCTAATTCTTCATCGGTAATAAATGGATTTTCTTTAATTGTTGCCGTTAATAACTTTTGCCGCTCCCGCTTATTTATCCTCATTTCCAACACCGTCCGAGATCTTATGACTAGGTACTAATAGTAGTATAAAATTTGAGGTGCCAGATTGCAACTATAAGTTTATAAGAAAAGGACCCCTCTTTTTCTTAATCCAGCTTTTCTCCTGCCAATGCTCCGGATTTTTCAAGTTCCCTTCTAAGTTCTGTAAACTCTTCCCCCGTCCAAAATTCCTCTGACTCAATTAGATAGGAAGCATCATTTCTTGCTGTTTCCAGAGCCCTAAAATCATGGACCATGTCGGCCACTTTAAATTCAGGAACACCACTTTGTTTTCTCCCAAAAAAATCTCCAGGACCGCGAAGTTCCAGATCTTTTTCACTAAGAACAAAACCATCCGTCGTCTCGGTCATTATTTTCATTCTTTCCTTTCCAACGTCTGATTTTGGATCAGCTAAAAGGATACAGTAAGACTGTTCACCGCCACGGCCAACTCGGCCGCGCAG
>JAUZQA010000067.1 GCA_030705665.1 Bacillota bacterium | reverse complement strand
CTCTTTTGATTACTCCGTCACCAATCACATAACCTGCTACTAAAATAAACAATAGAAGCATAGTGGTTTTTATTCCCTTAGATTTTTTACCCAAATCCTTAACCACCTTTATTTAAAAAATTCCCGAAAATATTGACTATAGGAAACGTATATTGGTTTTTATTTAAAAAAATACAACAGCAACTGTATTAGAAAATGATGTTATTGTAGTGGTCTCTCATAGTTTGTAAAAGAAGCTCTTAAATCGAATTATACTCCTTTTCCTGTATTACTTGTAAAAATTATAAATACATTATAAATGAACAAAGACGTTACTTGAATAATAAAAATGCCTTGCTTCCTAGTTGAAGCAAAGCTCTTTTGTAATAAGCTTTCTCTTTATCCTCCATATTTTATTTCCTTTCTTCAATTATCTATATAATACATTTACATCAAGTAACCAGTCAGTTCATTGCCCCCACTTCATTAAATGGTACAAATAGATAACGCCTTTTTTCAAGAAACGCGCCCGATTCTGGAATAAGATGCTGCGTATTATGTTTCGTAAGACGCATTATGGTACAAATTTGCTATTTTGTTAACAAAAGTCCTTTTTCTTCCAATCCAAAACATGTAACAATAAAGGAAAGTTATCCTTTTTAAAATAGGAGGGAATAAATATGAAAGAGGTGAACCTGATTCTGAAACTTTAAAGAAATTATCTAACTTTTATGAAGTTACTACTGATTATTTAATTCCCAGAAATACCCAAACTAAACAGAAACAAGCTCTCCCTTATATATCAGATAAAGATGAAAAAGATATAGCAAAATGAATAGAACAAATCTTTCATTTAGAGATATTCCAAATCTCGTCTCAAAAGTCGATGATGTACAAGAGTTTTTCAAGAACATCCAATAACACTTCTTTAGAACTTTGTATTTCAAAAAAACATTTATTTTCATCTCTTCTTGGTAAAGTGAATAAATCAACAGTTTATAATTACAGTGATATAGTTGACTTTGAATTTTTGGAAGACGGAGAGTCTGTAAGTCAAGGTGGATTAGGTAGAGCTTTAGTCGGTGGGGCTTTATTTACAAAACTAACTATAAGCTAGCACACGAATGTTTATCAACATTCCAACTAATTTGTGATCAACGAGTAGCTCCTGTCAAAGATAATTCCACACTATCTAATGCAGTTGAAATAAGGAAATTCAAACAATTATTAGATGAAGGCATTATCCCTGTTGATGAATTTGATAAAAAGAAAAAAGAGCAGTTAGAATTATAGATTTCTGCCCTTTTGGGCTTTTCTTTACAGCAATAATTTTAAAAATGAGGGTTGAAAATGAAAAAAATTATTGGATTATTAGTAGCTATTGTCTTAATCAGTTCTTTAGGGGCCTGCAGTAGCTCGAATACTTCTCAAGGATCTGCAAGTAGCTCAGATAATGGAAAGACCTCTGCTGCTTCTACTAAAACTGCTACTGTCAAGAAGGTAAATAGCGATACTAAGACTTCTAGCTCTTCTAGCTGTACCTTCAAAAGCCACAACAGCACAAAAAACTAGCATAGCGCCAGCTAAAAACACTGTACCTGTTACATTGGTTGAAACCGCCGACTGTGAACGGTAATCATTTATTTATACCCTGTTTAATGCAGGGTTTCTTTTCAAAATGGCTATGTTAAAGCTCATTGTTGATTTTGCTCACTATGTTGATTGGAGCGGATATCAACAGGCAAATTTAAAGCGCCTATATTAAAATACAAACCAGCCTCCAAAATACGATGAGAGAGAAGTCTCTTTTCGTATTTTTTTGCCTCCAAAATCAATAAGTTGAACCATACCAAAAGTTACTCCCATTTAAACCAAGATTCCATTATTTAGATTTAAATTTTCATAAATAATCGTATTAGTAATATTAAGTTCATTCTTCGTTCATAATCCGTACGTACAATAAAGACATACAAAAGGAAGAAGCAAAAAAGCTCAACGTAATCGTAAGGAGGAATAATGATGTTACTATATGCCATTATATTTATTTCATTGGCACTTGTTTTTTATACAGTCGGGGTATGGAGTGAGAAAATCCAAGAGGTATTAAAGAATTGGCACGTTATCATTTTTTGGCTTGGACTCGTATGTGATACATCCGGAACAACTATTATGGGGAAAATTGCAAATGGAGGCTTTTTATATAGTTTTCATGGCATAACCGGCTTACTTGCTATTTTATTAATGCTATTCCATGTCATTTGGGCAACAATAGTTTTAGTGAAAAAAGACAAAGAAATGATGAAGAACTTCCACAGATTTAGTATTCTTGTTTGGTTCATTTGGCTTATTCCATATATCTCAGGTATGATTTTTGGAATGACACGATAATGTCTTGAAATAAATCTTGGCTCTCAATTTAAGAGAACAAAAGGATCAAAGACACTAGATTTTTATGATTAGTGTCCTTGATCCTTTTTAAGTTACTTTTTTTGAGTTGAAAAATAATCTAGTAATCCCAGGTAAATCCCTTTAGCTACGTTATCGTGGTAAGCAGAGCTATCAACGAGTGAATCATCTTGTTTATTGAGCACCTGCATTTTTAAGCTTTTGTTCAACCACTTGAGCTGTTGCTAAGGTCAATACTTTTTCAGGTGTTCCCATAATGCTTTTTTGGGGTTGAGAGGATTTCAAAAAGCTTCTCAACCCTTTTTATATCAGCATTTCTGACGGATGACTTACATCATGCCGCCCATGTTACAAGATAATTTTTATGAGTTTTTTAGGTTACTAGCTGTATGATGTTTCTACTTTCTAAAATATTATTGTTCATTATTTCCAGTCCAGTACGACTCTTAAGATAAGTTCGTTGTCAATTTGTGGTCAAGTGATTTTGGTTATATTGGTAATTATTTTTTCACGAAAAAATTTTTACAATAAAAGACAAATCTGTATTTGGAAAAAAGCCGAAAATAGGTTAGATACGAATAAAAACTTGCATACTTTCGGCTTATTGATAATTAAGATATTAAACAAAAGCGCCCTTATATGTAGTATGATTTCTCACCGTACTCAACGTAAGTAAAGATAAGAAAAATGCCAAAGTTGTATCTTTGTAGAATCAATATATACAGTAAGTAATTATAGTTTTCAACGTAAACCACGATAGGACTTTATTTGGAGAGGTGGGTATGATAGGCTCTTTGCCTGATGAAACCTTAGCCTCAGCCTTTCAAGACAAATCGTACCCACAGAGGCTCCAAGTCAAGTCCTTAAACGCCTATTCGATGGATACATATAAACAATGATAAAGGGTGCACCATATCAATGTTTGATTGTTGATACTATATATAAGACCCAGTTTGTGGAATATCGAAAATTGCGAAGGAGTTGCAATAATGCTACTCAGGTTTTTCGATTACGTACAGTTACATTAACCCTTGCAACTTTTTTTATTTTACTCCCCCAAAAACAGCAAGTTCCATCCACTTGAAATAACAATCTGAATGTTTAAAACCAATTTCTTTCAGCCAGCTAATTTGAATATTTACCCTTTCCAATATATTATCCATTTTATCCGGACGGCTGTAATATTCTTGAGCTACTTCTTTTCTATCCCTTTTATAATGATTAGAAAGATGGTCAATAAAAAGTTCATCATGCAACTTTTCAATTTCTGGAGTTGCAGAAGCCGTATGTTCAATGTTTATGAATATCCCCCCATCAGCTAAAAGATCATATATTTCTTTATAAAGGTCCTTTTTCTTTTCGTGAGGAAGATGGTGAATAGCAAAACCTGAAACAATACAGTCAACGGAATTAGGTTCTGCATATTTGTTAATAGAATTACTTAAATCACCTTTGATAATCTCACAACGATTATAGTACTCACTCATATGATTCCGAGCAGCTTTTACCATTGGTTCTGAATGATCCAATAATTTAGCAGTAGCATTTGGATAAGTTTTGAGTAATATTTCTGCTAAAAATCCATTTCCACATCCTAAGTCCATTATTTTTTTCGGATTAGGGGTAAAATGATTGACCAATTGAAGCATCACTTTTACTTGTTCTGCCCCAAAAGGAATTCCACCACGTACCTGTTCCAAATAATGTTGTGTAACATCTTTTTGTTTCCAAGTTGTCTCCATTTCATTCTCCCCTTTACGAAAGTTAATAATAAAAAGCCTATCATCTCATAAGAGACGAAAGGCTTTACCTACGTGGTACCACTCTTTTTGATTTGTAAATTATAAACAAATCCACTTCATAACTGATTACGGATGTCAACCGTTAAGACTTAATGTTCAGCCTTACCACTCATGGGCGAGTTGGGGATTTTATTGACTGTCTTTCACCAACCGACAGTTCTCTATACAATAAATATTCCTTAATACTCCCAATCATTGCGTTTTACAACTATAATTTTCCATACTTTACTATTAATTTTTCTGTCAGTCAAACTATTTTTCTTCTTTCATCATAATAGGAATACTGCCATTTTGTTGTAGAAAAGCTTCCGGCCATGGCAGACCGGCTGTTAAAGTTGGTATCAATAAAGGAAGACGCCTTCATGTTAAAGAAAGGCGCCCGATTATGGAACAACAGCTTTAAATAAAATTTAAATACCTCATTATCGCCATAATGGAACAATTGTTATATCAGTAAATAGACTTATCAAAGTAATTAAGTTGATAATTATGAAAAAAGATTTCTAAACATCACTTTGGGATTCGCATAAATATAATATTCCATTTTGTTTTCTTTAGACCAACCTGTTTGCAAAAGCATTTGAATATGTTTGATTTTCCATTCTTCTGACAAACATATAGCATATTCATCAAATATCTCGGTGTTGCCAAAAGAATAGATGATTACGTTATACTTATCCTTTAATAGATTTAATACTGTTTTTTCTGTATCCAAATTGTCTTCGTCTAAGCGAAAATTATTTAGAAAATAAAATTCTCCGGACACATCTTTTAATTCATCCTTATGTTCAAATATGAACCACCATAATTCAGAACACAGTTGAGAAACAGCATCCAGTTCTCTTAATGAGTTTCTTTCAGTGAACATATCATGAATAATAAGAGGAATGTTTAATTGATATCCTGTAATAATACCAATATTCTTATTGTAATCATCCTTAATATCCATCCAATGAGGGTGTATGTACTTTGTTTGTATATCATAGCAAATAAACTCTACTTCTTTTTTCATTATATTTTTCACCAATTGCATATCGTTAGCTCCTTCATTTTTTAAAAATGAAACCCAAAATTACAACTAAAAAACATCTATATTACCACTCTAAAATAAGTTATTTGTCAAAACAAGCAATTCATTAACTAACCTAAACATCCAATTTCTATTTTACTGATACAGCATCTCTTAAAGGAAAACCAAAAAGCTAATGTACAATCCTTGTAACCTACTCTATCTTTTTATAAAAAATTGTTCCATAATCTGGCCCGATTGCGGAAAATGAAAAAAGCCTGTATATCAACACAGGATCTTTTATCAATCTTTATTACAAATTATCAATCTTTATTTTAAATCTACAACAGAATGGAAATAGGAATATTATATATAAAGGTTTATAAAACCTTTATTACATCATGCCGCCCACAAGGTGAGAGGGTGTAATATCTTACACGTTATGTCTTAAAAGTGCGATATATCAAGGTTTTTACATTTTCTAACTGTAACATCTTTAACGAAAATTTACTATTTATACTTCATTGCGTTAGCAAAATGTTAGCAATTAATACATATTTAAATATTTTTTTATAAAAAAGGCGATGCTTATCCAGTTAGTTTCGCTTTTGATATGATGTTTGTTCCCGCAGTCTATATGGCTTGAGTGGTGACCACAGATAAGAGAAATGTAGCAATGTTTACCTACCCATTCATTTTCGAAATTAAAATAGCGTCAGGCACCCCAAAAAGACATTTGTCTATTTACGCTGACTCTTGTGCCTTACGAAAGTATAGTTAGGGAGCCAATAACAAGCCAAATGAAAATCACTGGCCGGAAATTCCGGCCAGTGATTTTTCTGCACTTTTTAGTATTTTGATATCGAAAACCTGATATTTTGCTTTAAACTCTAATCAATGATGTTAAAATTTCACACAAATCATTTGGTTTTTTTTCGTTAATTTTTCAGAAACTGATTCAATTCTTCCACATTTGGATAAGAGGTTTGAGTACCTTGTTTGGTAACACTTAGTGCAGCAAAAGCTGTTGCCATCTTGATAGCTTGAAGAGCATCGCCATTTTGCACAAAAAAGTGAGCAAAACAGCCAATGAAAGCATCACCAGCTCCAGTTGTGTCAATAGCATCAACTTTATATGATTCGATTGTATAAACCTTCTCTTTCATTACCCACATAACCCCGCGGCTGCCCATTGTGACAATCACATTTTTAACACCTTTATCAATTAAAGTCGATGCAGCCACCCGGATCTGCTCTTTACTCTCAACAGGCATACCTGTTAATAGCTCAAGTTCGCTTTCGTTTGGAATAAAATAATCACATCTGCAAACATACTGAAAATCCAATTCCTTTGATGCTGGTGCCGGATTCAAAATAACAGGAATGCCATTCTCATTGCCGAACTCAATAGCACGATAAATCGTTTGCAGAGGGATTTCAAGCTGCAGAACAATCAATGAACATTTCTTTAGCTTCTCAGCTGCACGGTCAACATCTTCAGGCAATAGGTATTGATTAGCTCCCTTAATAATAAGGATGCGGTTCTTTGAGTCCCGGTCTACAAAAATCGGTGCGACTCCACTTGAGGTTCCATGGACTTTATTTGTAAACTCCGTATCAATCCCATAGCTTTTGAGATTTTCAATCGTGTTGTCTGCAAAAAGATCATCGCCTACCTTGGTAATCATCATGACTTCCGAGCCCATTTTGGCGGCTGCTACTGCCTGGTTTGCCCCTTTGCCGCCACAGCCAATTTTGAAGTCCGGTGCTTCCAAAGTTTCTCCTTCTTTTGGCATTTTATCAATATAGGAAATGAGATCTACCATATTTGATCCAATAACTGCGATATCCATTTCTTTCCCTCCCTATTTCTTGCCTGTTACGACCGTAAATGATTTTTCTTCCTCAGCACCAAGCTTAATTAATGTACCAGACTTTTCAGCAGCAAGAAAACCTTCAGGGCGGCATGTACCTGGTAAAACAAACGCACCTACTTGCTGATCGCTATTATGTAAAATCCAGCGTGTGGCATACTTTAATTCCTCAGTTGAAAATTTAGTGAAGAACGTACAACCGTTTGGAGAAACCATTTCAAATTCTGCGTCTTGCTGATAACGATCCAGCTCATCACCAAAAAACACAATTTCAGGATCGTACATTTCAGGCTGGTTTAAAACGGAAAGAGTTTCTTCACCTGAAAGCAGGCTTCGATTATAATTCAGCCACTTTTCTGTTGGTCTCACATGGGCGGGAACAGATTCTCTAAGCTTGAAAACATCAGATGGAATGTTCTGTTTCATTTCCGCATTTTCTAAATAAGCATAGTTTGTATGGCACATATACTGAAGCGGCATCTCTGCTCCTGAGAGATTTTTAACCGTCATGTTGATCTCAATATAGGTTTCATCATTAAATATTTTGACACTCGGACGGGCCAAATAATGGTGTCCAAAACCTTTTACATACTCCGTTTCACCACAGATCTTAACACCCTCATCTGTTATTTCTAACCAAGCTCTGTCCATTTCAGCACACGGCATTTCACCATGCAATTCATGATCATCATTTGGTCCCGGACAGCCATTGCGGATCAAACCTGAGTGAAAGGCAAAACATCCATATGTATCTACGACATTATTAACCTTTTTCGGCTGCGAGAACATGTTTTTCATTTTAAGATTAATGCCATCAAACTCCAAATCCCAGATCATCTGACCCATGTAAGGAAGAACAACCATCCTCCCCCTCGTATTCTTCAGTTCAATTGCCTCCACTCCTGATGGATACTCGAATATGCTTGCTGTAATATTTTCATTATGAAAAATAATTTGGCTTGTTTCTTTAAAAAATTTCCGCTGCAGTTCTACAATCCCTTTCATAATTCCTAATCATCTCCTATTTCAACAAATAGGGCAGCCCTATCAGACTGCCCTGATACTACTCTCAACTAAGCAATCTTTTCTGATTCCTCTGATGCTTTCCCTGCTGCTTGCTGTATTTTTATTTTGCTGAAAAAATAGAAACCTACATAAATAAAGCATGCCATTGGTACAAGGAATGAGATTTGCATGGAATGGAAAAAGTCAGATACATATCCTTGAGCCGCAGGGATAAAAGCGCCCCCAACAATTGACATTACGAGAATAGCTCCGGCCATTTCTGTATATTTTTTCTCTTTTACAACCCCAAGTGTTTCCGCATAAATGGTCGGCCAGCACGGTCCAAATAGCATACTGACGGCGACAGCCCCATACACTGCAGTCATGCTTGGTACAAAAGCTACATATGCAAGCAGGATAGAACCGATAATGGAGTAGCTGAATAACACCTTAGACGGAGCGAATCGAGTCATAAGGAAATTGGCAATGAACTTCCCTGCAAAAAAGCAAATAAAACTGTATACCATGAAATTTGAGGCAATACGCTCATTAATGCCATGATTGATAGAAAGAGCTAAACGAATGGTAAAAGACCAAACCGTTACCTGCATTCCAACATATAAGAATTGGGCAGCGATCCCTTTACGGAAATTCTTGTTTCCGCCTAAGTATTTCAATGTGTTGAAAACTCCTGGTGATTTTTCTAAATTTTTACCGTTTTCCATTGCTGGTTTACAAGAAGGAAATTTAGTAAGGATAAACAGAACTAGTACAGCGACAAGCACAAAAATAATATACCTGTATGGTTCTAGAGTATGCTCTAGCATTTTTAGCCCGAAAGCATGTGCCTCTGCTGGAGACATTTTTGCCATCTGTGCTTCAAGACTGGCTCCTTCTTGGAAAACAAGGTATTTTCCAAGTAAAATCCCTGAAATAGATCCTAATGGATAAAATGTTTGACTAATATTTAGACGAAGAGTGGCAAACTTGCTCGGCCCTATCATAGAACTGTATGTATTGGCTGCAGTTTCAAGAAATCCCAGGCCAATGGCAATCGAAAAGATGGCAAATAAAAACATCGTGTAGGTTGCCATATGCGAAGCTGGATAAAATAGTGAACAACCTGCAATATAAAATAACAAACCTGTAATGATAGCAAACTTGTAATTCGTTTTCTTAATAACCATTGAAGCAGGGATCGCGACTAGAAAATAACCGCCGTAAAATGCACTTTGCACTAAAGCGCTCGCAAAATCACTTAACTCAAACACATGTTTAAATTGCGTGATTAAAATATCATTCAAGCTTGCTGCTACCGCCCATAACGGAAAAAGCATTGACAACAGAATAAATTGAAAAATTGGTGTGCGGTTTAAATATCCATCCGGCAATTGAATTAAGTTATTCCCTTTCATTTCAACATCTCCTGAATATTTTATTTTTTATTACTCGCAAACAAACTATAAAAAATTAGTAGCCGCTTTCAATTTTTTCTCCCATCATAATCTTCACACCGGAACTTGCTCCAATTCTATTTGCACCCGCTTCAGCCATGGCTTTCAAATCGTTTAGATCACGAATTCCTCCAGACGCTTTTACCCCTGCTTGTTCTCCAACTGTTTTTCTCATTAATGCAACATCTTCAGCTGTGGCTCCCTCTGTTGAAAATCCTGTTGAAGTTTTTACAAAATCAGCCCCTGCACGCATCGCAAGTTCACAAGCACGCACTTTTTCTTCCTCGGTAAGGAGAGAGGTTTCGATTATGACTTTAACAAGCGCTTTTCCTCGTGCAGCATTGACAACAGCGCGAATGTCGGCTTCTACAGATTGATCATCGCCGGCTTTCAAATGGCCGATCGTGATGACCATGTCTACCTCTTCTGCACCATTTTTTATAGCATCTTCCGTTTCAAATGCCTTAACTGCTGAAGTCGAGGCTCCAAGCGGGAAGCCGATGACTGTACAAACTTTAACATCACTGCCTTCGAGCTCTCCTTTTGCTGTTTTTACCCATACTGGATTCACACATACAGAGGCAAATCCATATTCCCTTGCTTCTGCACAAAGATTAACAATTTGTTCTTTTGTTGATTCTGCTTTCAATAAGGTGTGATCAATCATTTTTGCTATGTTCATACAAAAGATCTCCTTTTTTCTTTAAAATGATTTATTTATTAAAAGCGCTTTCATTCCTTTGAAATAAGAACACCAATATATCTTTGTCCATTGGCGATCCATTTTCGATTGATTGAAAGCTTTGCTTTTAAACAAAAATTAAAATACTGTCTTCACTAACCTGCAGGACTGCCTAATTTTCAGCTCAGGAGTCAATAAATATTCCCGTTTCGGAATAGACTCTTTAAAGCTAATTCGTTCATATAGTAACTGAAAGGCAATTTCTCCTATGGCATTCATCGGTCTTGCAACAACACTAAGTTTCGGATTTAAGAATGTTGCGATATCAACATCATCAAAGCCTATGAACGACACTTCGCTGCCAAGCTTCCAATTCAAGTCTTCCAGAGCCTTCATACAGCCTATCGTCATTAAGTTATTCGAAGAAAAAATAGCTGTCGGTTTATCATTAAGTTCAAAAAGCACTTTTGTTGCCTGATAACCACTTTCCTCTCCAAAGTCACCCATAACTATATTCTTCTCATTAAAAGGTATATTATAATTTTCCAGTGCTCTCTTATAACCTAGAAATCTCTCAAGCCCCGGAGTAGTATTTTGTGGTCCACAAATAATAGCAATCTTCTCATGCCCCTGTAGAATTAGATGCTGAACAGCCTGGTATGATCCTTTTGCATTGTCCACAAGGACAGTATCCACATCAAAACTTTTGATACTGCGGTCAACCGCTACAATTGGAATATCCTGTTCCTTTAGCAGTTTTAGGTGTTCTCCATTTTCATTGGCGGTCGTTATTATGACCCCATCAACACCGCGCTCAATAAAATTCTTTACAATCTTTTCTTCTATAATAGGTGACTCGTTTGTACTGCTCAGGATAGTGAAATAACCCTTCTCCCTGGCTTTTTGTTCAATTCCAGCCATTACTAGAGGAAAAAAAGGATTCTTGATATCAGGAACAATAACACCAATTGTATTGGTTTCCTTTCTCTTCATTATCCTTGCAGCTGCACTGCGAATATAGCCGAGTTCATCAATTGCCTTTAGTATCTTCTCCTCTGTTGCTTTGCGGACACCACCCTGATTGTTGATCACCCTCGAGACAGTAGCAATAGACACTTTTGCATGCTTTGCAACATCTTGGATATTTGGTTTAGATTCCATTTTCAAAACTCCTAAAATGTAAACGTTTAGATTTTTTATTAAAAAAATATAAAAATACTGATTTAATCATAAAATTTAAAAAATAATTAATGTAAACGTTTAGATTTTTTATTAAAAAAATATTTGAAACAATTGATATAATATAAAAATCTTTAATTAATTCATATAAATGTCTAGAATTTTATTAAAAAATCTAGACATCAGTGATAAAACATAAAAACATAAAAATGATTTTTGTAAACGTTTAGATTTTTTATCCTAAGTAAAAGATATCATTGGTTTAGCGCAAAAGCAAGATGTTTTATTATTTTAAAAAAAATAATTTTACACTAACCTAACTTAGGGCCAAAACAGTTGTATAACCTTCAATAAATTCGTTATCAAAAATAAGGCTTCAGCAGAAAGCGGCACCTAAAACGGAAATCACAGGCAGGTTTAACAGAGCGTATAAAAACAAAGGGAAGCAACTCTCTGAATCAATCACATTTTAAAGGGGTGATACATATTATACATGACTAATATGTATCACCCTTTTACTTCCATAAACGCGCCCG
>JAUZQA010000669.1 GCA_030705665.1 Bacillota bacterium | reverse complement strand
TAAAGCCGAAGTAGTAGCGACCAATTGTGGAATCTTGGCAAATACAAAACGAGCTGTACTCTTTGTAAATGAACTTGGTTGTGAATTATTGTCCTGTTTAGAAGACGGCACTGCAGTACAGCCAGGAGATGTGATCTTATCATTTAGAGGAACGCCAAAAAGTGTGGCCATGGCAGAAGACAGGGTGCTTGGATCCATGATGGTACCTTCCGGGTACGCTACCAGGGCCCGTCAACTTCAGCTTCTTGCAGGAAACGATTTGAAGGTAGTTTGCGGCGGCTGGAAAAAACTCCCTCAGGAGTTAAAGCCAGGCCTTCACGCTGCGCTCACTGCAGGGAGGATAGGAATGCGTATGGTCGAAGGGCCGTTTGTGTACATTGACAAGAATTACGTTCGAATGTTTGGTGGGGTCAGGAAAGCGCTTGAAGCTGGAACACAGTTCACTGACCATAAAACCGTCATTCAAATTCGTGGTGAATATCAATCGATCGCGGAAGAGACACATGAAGCGGTACTGGGACAGGCTAGTGTTCTTATGGTGGATACAGGGTCTCTAAAGGATCTGAAAGAGGTCTTACAAATACTGGACCAGCTTAATGTCCGCCCAAATTTCAAGGTTGCTTTTGCTGGCAATGTAACAGAGGAGACATTGCTTTTACTTCGCCATATGCCGGTTGACTTGGTCGATGTAGGGGCATCTATCTTAAATGCTCCTTTACTAGATATGCGTGTAGATGTAAAGCGATTTGATTACATTCAGTAAAGGATAAGGAGGCATAGAAAATGGAATATAGTCTTTTAAATAAAACAGAATTGCGTTTAACCGACGTGTATCTTAATGATTGTGATTTAGCTGAAATTTCCAATACTGTCGCTGAGGTATTAAAACTGCCAAGGGATCGGGTGTTTGTTATCGATGTACGTGAGGATCATATCGCATTGGATTTACTTGTTCAAACGATCAATGATGATCAGTTTGTAGGAAAAAAAGAAGAATTGCTAAATGCTGTAGGGGCACTTACAGGAGTCAATTTTGGTCCAAATCCGGATATTCATTCCGAAGGGGTATTGGGAATGATTGCCTTATCTCCAATTGAAGGCAAAAAGGTGATTGAACAAAGTGCAAAGATGGGTAATGAAATACAAAACAGGATTCGCCGCCGCATAAAAGTGTTTCCAACAGGCTTTGAGGTTGGTAGAGGAATGATTGAGGATACGAATACACCATACCTCGTAAACAGGTTTACGGAAGCAGGATGTAAAGTGCAAACCCATCGGCCGTTGGCGGATGATATTGATGAAATCGCCGGTGCATTAAGGCAGGCTCTTGATCAGGGATTTGGCATGATTATTACAACCGGTGGAGTTGGCGCCGAAGATAAGGATTGTTCAGTGGAGGCTTTGCTAAAGGTTTGCCCAGATGCTGCCACACCTTATATTGCAAAATTCACACGTGGACATGGACGACATGTCAAGGATGGCATTCGTATTGGGGTTGCCAAGGAAGGGTTGAGTTATGTAGTGACACTTCCCGGACCGAATGAAGAAGTCCGTCTTTGTGCTGAAGTCCTTGTAGAAAGTATCGATCAGCAGCCTGAACCGGAAGTCCTCGGAGAACAGCTTGCCAATCTTCTGCGGGAGCGGTGGATGAGAACAGTAGGCGTACACGGTCATGTACATCATGGCCACGGACATCATACAAACTAGCAAAGATAAGTAGAAAGGAAGATCGATAGATGAGTTTAAATAAAGAACATGCAGTAAAACAATTATGGGAAGCTGGCAAAAATAAGGCGCCGATTGCCCCGCTAACAGAAACATATCCGGAAATTACAGTAGAAGATGCCTATGCTATTCAAAAACAAGTCCAAGCGTGGAAACTGGAATCAGGCCGCCGTGTAATTGGGCATAAAATTGGATTAACCTCCAAGGCCATGCAAAATGCTTTAGGTGTACCTGAACCGGATTTTGGAGCAATGTTCGATGATACTCTTTTACCTGAAGGAAGTTTTGTAGACTTTCAAGCATTTCTGCAGCCAAAGGTGGAAGCAGAATTAGCTTTTGTAATGAAACAAGATTTAAAAGGGCCGGGGGTACATTTCCATGATGTGATCCGGGCAACTGATTACATCGTACCAGCTTTTGAAATCATTGATAGCCGAGTGAGAAATTGGGAAATAAAGATTCAAGATACGATTGCCGATAATGCTTCGTATGGTGCATTAGTATTGGGAAGCCGTGGAATCTCTCCGAGAGAATTGGATATAAGGACCATTGGGTTAGTATTGGAGCAAAATGGAGAGGTAATCGATACAGCAGCAGGTGCAGCGGTACTGGGCCATCCGGCGGCGGCAGTTGCATGGTTATGCAATAAATTGGCTGAGTTTGGCGTGGGACTGAAAGCAGGAGATATTGTTCTATCAGGCTCTTTAACAAAAGCATATGAGGCAAAATCAGGAGATCAGTTCACAGCCCACTTTGGCGGTGTTGGTAGCGTTCAAGTTGGTTTTA
>JAUZQA010000668.1 GCA_030705665.1 Bacillota bacterium | reverse complement strand
GGCTGAACAAGTAATCAGAAAGTAGAAAATAAACACCGTATTAATGATGTTGCCGATTAATTTTCCAAATACATACACATTGGCATGAATGACATCACCTTCTACAGCTTCACATATTTTATACATCATCCAAATAAAGATGTGAGTTACGAGCCCTGCTCCGATAACAGAAATCCAAGCGTCATACCCGGCATCTTGGGCAATGATCCGCTGAAAACCAAGGGCACCAATTCCAATCTGCATGGCAACGACAACATATGCAGCCATATATGGTGATATTTGGAGTCTCTCAGGTACGGAACTATTCATTAATACTTACCTGCCTTTTTGGTTATTCATCAATGTCCTTCTTCTTTTGAGCCTTTTCCTTATTAAAGCGTTCTGTGTCATTAGCTCTTAAAAACTGTGGTCGATATGCTTGGTTTTTAAATGGGAACCGAAATAAAGCGTCTTTAAAGTCCTGTTTTCTGAACGGGAATATGGGTTCCATAAATGGAAAACCCAGTGATGTAAGCCGCAGCAAGTGGATAAGTAAAAAACAAAAAGCAATGGTAATCCCGAGTAACCCCCATAATTCAGCCATAAAAAGAAATGGAAAGCGCAGTATCCGGATTGTATTGCTCATTTGATAGACAGGTGTTGTGAAAGATGCAAGAGCAGAGAGAGCGATAAAAATTAACAAAACATTACTTGTTAGACCGGCTTCAACGGAAGCTGTTCCGATTACAATACCACCAACGATACCGATTGTCTGCCCGACCTTAGTTGGCAGCCTGGCTCCTGCTTCTCTTAAAAGTTCAATCGTCACTTCCAAAAATAATACTTCTAAAATAGGCGGAAATGGGACAACGCGTCGAGAGGTTACTAACGTAATTAACAAGTCCTTTGGAATCAATTGATAATGGTAAGTAACCACAGCCACATAAAGTGGGGTAATTAAAATCGAAAAGGTAACAGCAAATAAACGGATTAATCTGATAAAAGAAGCAAGAATCCAGTTTAGGAAATAATCTTCAAATGAATTAAAAAACTCTGTCAAACTAGTTGGCCCTATTAGTGCTTGGGGTGAGCCATCTACCAAAATGACAACTTTCCCTTCAGTCAGGCTGGATGTAACCCGATCTGGTCTTTCTGTGTCAAGAAGCTGAGGAAAAGGAGAGTTTCCGTTATCTGTAATCATTTGCGTAAAATAGGAACTGTCAGCGATTTCTTCCTTTTCTATATCCTTTATCCGCTGCTTGACGGTATTAATAATTTCCTCGTTTGTAATCCCATTGATATACAAAACGGCAACCTTTGTTTTAGATAATTTTCCAACGATCAATTCCTCAGCGATTAATTCCTTGATGGGTAATCGTTGTCGGATTAAGTTCAGGTTATGTCCGATCGCTTCGACGAATGCCTCTTTAGGCCCAACAACACTGAATTCAATTTCTGGAGCCGTAACAGAACGTACAATTTGTTTATGAGCGGAGATGAAGGCAAACTCACTTTTGTCGCCTTCAATTGTCAGCATGACATATCCACTAATCAGCTTTTTAGGGATATCTTCTGTACTGCTTGATAGTTCTACATCCGCAATTGGAATCAGCTTTTTAACATCCGCTATTTTGTGAAACTCCCCCTCAAGTAAAGGGGGGAGGACATTATTATCCAGTACTTTTTCATCAACAAGTGAAGCCATGAAGGTGAAATGAAATTTTTTATTTGATTGCTGATTAACATAAAAAGTTTTTTTGTACTCTTTTGATTTCGAGAGTTCTTTTTCCCATTCTTCAACATTCTCGTCTTTTTTGTTGCTTTCTTCAGACTCGTTTTGGTCAGTTTTTACATGATCGGTATAGTAATCTTTATTTAATCCACGTTTGTAACGCTTAAATATATTAGCCATTTGCACACCATTTAGAGTATTTTCGTTTATTTTTACCGAAATTGGCGGGATTATCCCAAAATAAAACTTATTGTCATTACATCTTTCTTTTTTCATCAAATGTCCATAGTTTTTGCTAACTTTCTGCACATTTTTTCTATATTTTGTATGTGTAATCATCATTACATAGGGAGCGGATGAATATGAACATGACTATGACGCACTATATGGGTCTTTTAGCATCGAACCAACCTTGGAATTTAATAATCTTTATGGCAATCCCGGTTATTTGTGCAGAAACTGTAGCGATAACGGAATTAGTTATTCTTTTTACGAGAAATTTAAATGGAACCCTAAGGAAGGTAAATAGAGCAGTTAGTATTTTTGCTGGGATTTATTTTACAGGCATTTTCTTTTACTTATTAGTAACGGCTTATATTCCTCTGACGGTTCACGGACAATGGAATGGCTGGGTTGATGTTGTAGCAGTTACTTTCTATTTACTAGGCATTGTGCCATTACTGGGAATTGCTTTAGTAGAAATGGGTTTGATTGGAAGAAACAAATCAGAGGAAGAAAAGTTAAAAACACATGCCTTTTTCGTAGGAATGTTCCTTGTTGTTTCACACGTAGCCATGATTTTTGGTATGGTCGATCCATCGAT